>MFGV01000077.1 GCA_001778375.1 Candidatus Firestonebacteria bacterium RIFOXYD2_FULL_39_29 | reverse complement strand
GTTTAAGTTCGGTTAAAAAACCGCTTCTTGGTTCCAGTTGTCAAAGAACGGTGTTTCTAGAAATAATTGCGACACAGTCTGAATTAGTCATTGATTTTAGGAGATAGCAGATGATAGAAAAAGCACGTATCTCAGACGGTAAACAGATTCAGTCGTTGATTAATACCCATGCTAAAGAAGGAAAGATGCTCGAAAGATCAGTTTTGGAAATTTATGAATCTATAAGGGATTTTTTTGTTTTCAAAAAAAATGGCAAAATAGTCGGAGTTACAGCCCTTCGTATTTATTGGGATGACTTAGCCGAAATCAGATCCGTAGCTGTCCTTAAGTCCGAAGCAGGAAAAGGCATTGGAGAAAAACTACTGAAAGCTTGTTTTAAAGATGCAAAGCAGCTTGCAATAAAAAAAGTTTTTGTGCTGACGTATATACCTGAATATTTTAAAAAGTATGGTTTTAATGTCGTTGATAAATCAATACTTCCGCATAAAATCTGGAAGGATTGTGTGAAGTGTCCAAAGTTCCCTGATTGCGGAGAAGTACCGATGGTTAAACAAATATAAAAGCAAATTCTAAGATTAAAGCACTAAGCGCTAAACAAGGAAGATTATTAATATAAGTACAATGATTTTATTTGGGATTTAGAATTTTGATCTTAGTGCTTGATTTCAAGAGGGGGTTTTTATGAAAATACTTGTTATTGGTTCGGGCGGTCGTGAACACGCAATTATATGGTCTTTAAAGAAGAGTCCTAAGGTTGATAAAATCTACTGTGCGCCGGGAAATCCGGGTATTGCGGAATTGGCTGAATGCGTAGATATTAAGGTTGATAATCTTCAAGGGCTTCTTGATTTTGCAAAGAAAGAAAAAATTGATGTTACTGTTGTCGGACCGGAAATACCGCTTTCACTGGGGATAGTAAACCTCTTTGAGGGTGAAGGGTTGAAAATATTCGGCCCAAACAGAGAAGCGGCGCTTATTGAGGCCAGTAAATCATTTGCTAAAGAATTCATGCGTAAGTTTAGTATTCCCACGGCAAAATACCAGATGTTTTATGACACTGAAAAAGAGGAAGCGATTAAATATATTAAGAGTCAGGGAGCCCCCATTGTAATAAAAGCTGACGGTCTGGCAGCAGGAAAGGGAGTAATAGTAGCTCTGACAGTACAAGAAGCTGTTGCCGCAGTGGAAGATATTTTAGGGAACAAGGTCTTCGGTTCAGCCGGCGGGAAAGTAGTTATAGAAGAGTTTTTAGAAGGAGAAGAAGCCACTCTGCTTTGTTTTGTGGATGGACTAACCTCAATCCCCATGGTCTCATCTCAAGACCATAAAAGGGTTTTTAATAACGACAAAGGTCCAAATACCGGCGGTATGGGAGCCTATTCTCCGGCGCCTGTATTGAAAAAAGATATTGAAAATGCTATAATAAGTAAGATTTTATATCCTACAGTACTTGGTATGCATTCAATAGGAAAGCCGTATAAAGGCGTACTCTATTTAGGGATTATTATGACTAAAGAGGGGCCGAAGGTAATAGAATATAACGCAAGATTTGGAGATCCTGAAACACAGGTTGTTTTGACACGGTTAAAAACTGATTTGCTTGACATAATACTTGCGGTTATTGACGGAAAACTTGACAAAATAGAAGTAGAATGGGATTCAAAACCTACAGTATGCATTGTTATGGCTTCAGGCGGATACCCCGGCAAGTATGAAAACGGCAAAATAATAACAGGAATAAAAGAAGCCGAAAATCTGGGAGATGTTGTAGTTTTTCATGCCGGTACTGACAGCAAAAATAATCAGGTTGTAACAAACGGAGGCAGAGTACTTGGCGTGACCGCCTCGGGTAATGATTTAAGACAGGCAGTTGACAAAGCTTATAAGGCTGTTTCGTTAATAAACTTTGAAAAAGCGCACTATCGAAATGATATCGCGAGAAGAGCATTTGAAAGAAATGACTAAGCACCAAAGAGATTGACTAAGTACTAATGACTATTGACTATTTATTGTAGGCGGGTAAAAATTCCCGCTATATTTAATAAATTATAACTCCATAAATAGTCAGTAGTCATTAGTCAATAGTAATTATTTTTTTATAGGGAGGATTAATGCAAACACCGGAATACAAATTAACACGTGAAGCATTTGCAGAAACAATCGTAAGGCTGGGGAAAGATAATAAGAATATTGTTGTACTTGACGCCGATCTGGCAAAATCAACAATGACTAATAAATTCTGGAAGGCATATCCTGACAGGTTTTTTGATATGGGTATTGCTGAACAAGATATGATTTCTACGGCTGCAGGTCTGGCGACTACAGGAAAAATCCCTTTTTGTGCTACTTATGGCGTATTTTTACCCGGAAGATGCTGGGATCAGATTAGAATCTCAATCTGCTATGCAAATTTAAACGTAAAAATAGCAGCTGCTCACGGCGGCGTTTCAGTAGGCGCAGACGGGGCGACGCATCAGGCAATTGAAGATGTCGCGCTGATGCGATGTTTACCAAATATGAAAGTAATTATGCCCTGCGATGCCATTGAAATGGTGAAAGCAGTTGAAGCAGTTACTGCAGCTTATGGTCCCATGATGCTCCGGTTTGGAAGAGAAAAAGTACCGATACTGACAAAGAAAGAGGATAAATTTGAGATAGGTAAGGCAAATATGCTTCAAGAGGGAAGTGATGTTACACTTATCGGCGGCGGCGGGCTTATTTTGTTTGAATGTTTTAAAGCTGCGGAAGAACTTGCAAAGGAAAGGATTTCATGCAGAATTTTAGATATGCATACTATAAAACCTCTTGATGAAGAAGCAATTTTAAAAGCAGCAAAAGAAACAGGAGCTCTGGTTACTTGCGAAGAACATCAGGTTATGGGCGGAATGGGAAGCGCGATAGCCGAAGTTGTTGTGCAAAAATATCCGGTCCCTATGGAATTTATCGGGATTAAAGACAGGTTTGGAGAGTCCGGTACTCCTGTCCAGCTTTTTGAGGAGTTTGGGCTTTCTGCAAAATTCATTGTACAAGCTGTAAAAAATGTTTTAAAAAGAAAAAAAGCTTAAGAAAAAGGCTGTGGTTTGGAAAGTCCTCAGTCTATTAGATTAAAAAGAACTCCCGGAGATAAAATGAATGTACTGTTCAGGTTTGTTTTCTTGTTGTTTTTTTCAGTATCTCTTTTTGCTGTGCCGCCTGCACCCGGAAAGATCATCAATAAAGGAATGCCTAAAGACAGTGTTAAGAGAATCTATAGTATTAATGAAATGAAAGCAATGGGTTATTCTCCTGATAAAATTCAAAAAGCTTTGAGTACAACTCTTGGCACAATAAAGTTGGCAGTTGTTTTTGTTGATTTTGATGACGTAAAGTTCAATGAAAATGGCGGAACCGGAGGTTCTATTCTTCCCTACGTTTCCAGGCTAAATATAGCTACAGGAACAAAGATTGTAACTGAAACAGGATTACTTAAAGATTTGATGAATTATATTGCAGAATGCTCCTATGGCAAAATGACTTTGGAAGTGTATCCTTTTACAGGGCCGCTTGGAAAAGGATACAATTTGTCAGGGAGTACAGTTTCAACTTATGGTAAAACAATTACTATCGGAGGAAACATTATTGAAGAAGCAGGAGTTGTCTCCGGAGAATTATTTAGAGATTCTATAGCCAAAGTTACGAGTACAAGTGCATTTACTATAACAAATGCAACATATAATGCCTTAATGGTTGTCCACGCCGGTATTGGAGAAGAATCCCCCACCGGAGTTACTGATGATGACATCTGGTCTGTTTTTGTCGAATGGGATCCTTCCTTCGGATCTGCAGGCGGTTTTTTTGAAGGTGAAACAGTTCCGGCAATGGAATCAACAGGATACTATCCTTTTGGCGTGCTTTGTCACGAATTTGGGCATCAGCTTGGACTTCCTGACCTTTATCAGACTATTGCTCCAAAAAATTCGAGAGTAGGCAAATGGGATTTAATGGACTACGGTTCCTGGGTGAATAACGGGGCAAACCCGCCTCATATGTCCAGTTGGAATAAAATATTAATTAATTGGATGATCCCGACGGTACAGAGTTCTTCAACTACACTGACAATTAATTCTTTTGAAAGTTCGAGCGGGAATTGTTTTAAAATTCCGATTCTAAGCAGTACGACGGAATATTTTCTTTTTGAATACAGGAGGCAGGCAGGTTTTGATAGTAATCTCCCGGGAGAGGGTGTGTTAGTCTGGCATATCGATGATTCAATAGGCTCTTTAGCCAATAATGATATTAATAACGGCACGATTTATAGAGTAGCTCTTGAAGAAAAAGATGACGACAGTGATGTCGGATTTACTTCCAGAGGAGAATCTACAGATCCCTTTGACGGGGCCGGAGATCTTTTTACCTCTCCTCAAAGTGACAGTTACTCCGATGGTCCCAGTAAAATTACTCTTTCAAATTTTTCGGGAAGCGGAACCGCAGTAATGACTGCTAAACTTTTTGCAATTCCGGCGACAACGAATATTGTATTCAATAAAATGTTTAATTATCCGAATCCGGTAAAAAATGCAGCAAGCAGCACTATACGGGCTGTTTTTTCCAGAAATGTAACTGCGACAGCGCTCCGGATCTATACCATAGCAGGCGAGCTGGTTATGGAAGCGGCATTGGCCCAAAACGATTCAGTAAGCGCTGCAAACAATGAATGGATCTATGAATATAATTGGGATTTGAAAAATTCCGACGGTAGAGCGGCAGCAAGCGGTATATATGTTTATGTGATTTCCGCTCAGGTTAATTCCCAGTCTCAGACCAAGACCGGGAAAATTGCAATAATAAGATAAAAACAAAAACAAATTACTAATGACGAATGACTAGTGACTATTTATGGTAGGCGGAATAAAAACCTCCGCCATGTTTAGATTTTAGAGATATCACTCCTTAAATAGTCAATAGTCATTAGTACTTCGTCAATATCTTTATAAAGGAATACCAAGATGAATATTAAATACACCTCACCGAGAGGGACAAAAGATGTTTTACCCGCTGAAACAGCAAAATGGCAGTATATTAAAACTGTCGCAAGGCAGGTTCTTAACTCTTTCGGGTATGAAGAAATAATAGTTCCGATGTTCGAACATACGGATCTATTTATACGGGGTATAGGTGAAACTTCGGATATTGTGACAAAAGAGATGTATACCTTTTTGGATAAAAAAGGCAGAAGCCTGACCCTCCGTCCGGAAGGTACTGCAGGTGTTGTCAGAGCTTATTTGCAAAATGGTCTTTATAATAATCCTGCGCCTGTTAAATTATTTTACATAGGCTCTATGTTCAGATACGAACGCCCTCAAGCCGGAAGATTTAGAGAACATGTTCAAGTCGGAGTTGAGGCTTTTGGCAGCGCCAGCGCGTATCTTGATGCTGAAGTTATAGCGGCGGTAGTAACGATTTTTACAAAGCTGGGGTTAACGGGTCTGATAACGCAGCTCAACTCGATAGGCTGTAAGGATTGCCGTCCCAAATATATAGAATTCTTAAGAGCACATTTTGTGAGGAACAATGCCGGATTGTGTGAGGCTTGCAAGGTTCGTGCAGAGAAGAACCCGCTTCGTATTCTTGACTGTAAAGAAGAAAGCTGCAAAAAGATAGTTGCTAACGGAAAGCTTCCGAAAATGAGCGACTATCTTTGCGTGAATTGCAAAAATCACTTTGAAGAACTTAAAGACGGGTTACAACTGTTAAAGGTTAATTATAAATTGAACGATTCTCTTGTCCGGGGTTTTGATTATTATACGGGTACGGTTTTTGAAGTGCATTCCGAAAAACTTGGAGCTCAAAGTGCTATTATGGGCGGAGGAAGATATAATAACCTTGTGGAGGAGTTTGGCGGGGAAAAAACACCGGCCGTTGGTTTTGGTTTCGGTTTAGAGCGTCTCGTTTCGGTTATCGATGCTCTGGAAATTAAATTGCCGGTTGAAAATATACCGGATCTTTTTATTGTTCATCTTGGAAAACCCTCGATGATGAAAGCCCTGAAATTGGCGGAAGAATTGAGACAGGCGGGTAAATGCGTTCAGATGGTATATGAAGAAAAAAATATAAAGAACCAGATGAAAGCGGCTGATGTATTAAAAGTAAAACTTGTGGCTATTATTGGTGAAAATGAACTTAAGGAAGGTGTTGTGACTCTAAAGAATATGTCTGATGGTTCACAAAAACCTGTAAAAATGGAAAATTTGAAAGAAGAGTTAGGGGGCTAATTATAATGTTACGGTCAAATTATTGCGGGGAAGTAAATGCAGTTCATTTAGGAAAAGAAGTAAACCTGTTCGGATGGGTAAACACCTGGCGGGACCACGGCGGAGTAATATTTATTGACCTTAGGGACCGCACAGGAATTGTTCAACTCGTATTTAATCCCGGGATAAATAAAGAATTGCATGAAATCGCAGGAACGGCAAGAGATGAGTATGTTTTAAATATTAAAGGTATTGTTGAAAACAGACCGGAAGGCACTGTAAATAAAAACCTGTTTTCCGGTGAAATTGAAATCAAGGTTACTGATGTAAAAGTTTTAAATGCAGCAAAAGCTTTACCTTTTCAAATAAGAGACGATATTAACGTCGCAGAAGAGATAAGACTGCAATACCGCTATCTGGATTTAAGGCGTCCAAAAATGTTCAAGAATTTTCATTTGCGCCATAAAGTAACTTTTCTTGTAAGGGATTACCTTGATAAACAGGGTTTTCTGGATGTAGAGACTCCCATACTACTTAAGAGCACGCCTGAAGGCGCGAGGGATTACCTGGTCCCGAGCCGTGTTAATCCGGGAGAATTCTACGCTCTGCCTCAGTCGCCTCAGATGCTTAAACAGACCCTGATGATCTCGGGTTTTGATAAATACTTCCAAATTGCAAAATGCTTCAGAGATGAGGACTTAAGAGCCGATAGACAGCCTGAGTTTACGCAAATAGACATAGAGATGTCTTTTGTTGAAGAAGAGGATATTATGACCCTGACGGAAGGGATGATATCCTATGTTTTTAAGAATGCTCTGGGAAGGGATATTAAACCGCCTTTCAAACGCCTTACCTATGATGAAGCTCTGGGTAAATATGGCACAGACAAACCGGATTTAAGGTTTGATCTTCAGCTTGTGGATATAACGGAAGTTGCAAAAAATGCAGAATATAAAATATTCGCCAGTGTCGCTGCTGCCGGAGGAATAATCAAAGGACTTAATGCAAGAAAATGCGGTTCTTTCTCAAGAATGGAAATTGACAAATTGATTGAATTTGTTAAAACCTTCGGCGCTAAAGGTATGTCCTGGTTTAAAGTTGAAAACGGAAAGATGGAATCAAATCTTACCAAATTTTTCAGCGAACAGATACTTTCTGAGATGAAAGCGGCTTTTAAAGCGGAAGACGGGGACTTAATACTGGTCATTGCCGATAAATTTGAAGTAGTGAATCAGGCCTTGGATTTTTTAAGAAGGCACCTCGGGGAAAAACTTAATCTTATAGATAAAGATGCATATTGTTTTGAGTGGATTACGGACTTTCCTTTGTTCGGCTGGAATGAAGAAGAAAAAAGGTTTGATCCTCTTCATCATCCGTTTACCTCTCCTAAAGAGGAAGATCTGAAATACTTTGATACTGCACCGGGTAAAATGAAAGCCAGAGCTTACGATCTTGTTCTAAACGGCTTGGAGCTGGGTGGAGGAAGTATCAGAATTCACAGCAGAGCAATTCAGGAAAAAATGTTTAAAGCCATCGGAATAACCGATGAACAGGCAAAGGAAAGATTCGGATTTTTGCTTGAAGCTTTTGAATTTGGAGCGCCTCCTCACGGCGGTATTGCCTTTGGACTGGATAGAATAATGATGCTGCTTCTTAATGAATCCTCAATTAGGGATGTAATAGTTTTCCCCAAGACTCAAAAAGCTCAATGCCTGCTTTCAGGAGCTCCGTCTAAAGTAGAAGAAAAACAACTAAAGGAACTTCACATTAAAACAATAGAGCTCATAAAAAAGGAGGAAAAGAAACCGCTTGATAACATAAATTAATATTTTTACGGAGGTGTAAGATGATTAAACGGTATTTGATTATTTTTGCAGTAATTGTACTTGTTTTTCCAAGTTTTGCAGAAGAAGAAGTAATTTCAGACAAGGCTAAAGAAGCTATTCAAAAAGCAATAGCGGAAAGAGAAGCTGATGCAAAAGCAAGGGAGGAATTCAAGGCAAAGACCTCAAAGACAGGCGGTGTTACGTTAAGCATTCCGGGGAAATTATTATATCGTGGTAATGTTGAAAAGACTACTTCGGATAAGTATAATTCTAATATAATAATAATAAAACTTAAAGATGGAAAACTCTTGAGAGTTCCTTTTGGTACAATGTTTACAAGAGACACTAAACCTCTTTTTTTAGGAAATATATCACCCGGCATCCAGGTGGCAATAGTAACTGATTTACCGCCTACGCCCCAAAACTGGGTTGGCGGAGAACGTTCAAAAAATATTCCTTGTACAATAAGCAAAACTACTAAAATATATTGCGGAAGTGATGCGGATGATCTTACCAAGTATTATCCGCCGCCAAAACCGGCTTACCGTCCGACAAAACCAAAAAAAAGATAAAAAGGAGAAAAAAATGAAAAATATATTATCTTGTTTTGTTTTTTTAATTGTTTTTGCTTCGAATATGTTTGGAGTTTCCTTTGCGGATTTTAATCTTTATCAGTCAGATGTGTTACTGAACCCTTTCGCAAGGGATCTTGGCTCCTGTCTGGGAGGCGGTTATTTTTCCGGTAATAATCCCGGATTTCCGGGTGTAGATGTAAACGCTAAATTTGTAATTCTGGATAAGCCTTCCGCAGATAATATTATTCTTCCTGCAAACACACTGATAGGGCTGCCATATGTTCAGGCGGAAATCGGGCTCCCGATGGACTTTTCTATAGTGGCAAGAGGTATGACTTTGACTATTGACGGTGCCAGTATTGTTCTTATTGGAGGCGGGATAAAATATAAACTGCTTAATGACTCGTTAGCTATGCCCGGGATTGCTGTGCTTGCAACGTACGGTACTATTTCAGGAGTTCCTTCTTTTGACGCAAGTACCATCAGTTTTAATGTTTCAATAAGCAAGAGTCTTTCTCCCCTGCCTTTAGCTGTTTTTATATATGGAGGGATGGATATGTCAAATGTTTCCTCCAAGGTTCCTGGTTTTACCTCTATAAAAGGAACAGCTACTAATTATAGAGTAAATGCAGGAGCAAGATTCAGTCCGTTACCTTTATTTTATATCTCAGGAGATATGAGTTTATTTGCAGAAATAACAAATTATAATATTGGGGCAGGAATAAGTTTCTAGTAATGAAACAAATATCGAAAAATATAAATGTAAAAGACACCAGAGAAGCAATTAACATCTTTGGTACTAATGATGAAATCCTCCGTTTTATAGAGAAAGAATTCCGGGTTAAATTGATCGCAAGGGGTCATTCTTTGATTGTTAACGGAGGAAAAGACACAGTATTAGTTGTAGAAAATATATTTAATAATCTCAAGAGTATGCATAATGACGGAGAACATATTCATCTTGAAGCTGTAAAAAAATTGTCTTCACTCTATAAAGACGAAGAAAGAGCTGCATCAGTAGATTTATTAGTCAGCAATGAAAATGCTGTGGCTGTTCCGTCAAAAAAACGCTTTATTAAACCCAAGACGGACGGTCAGAGAAAATATATTGAAGCCATTAGAAAGCGCGATATGATATTTGCAATAGGGCCTGCCGGCACGGGGAAAACTTATCTTGCAGTGGCAATGGCTGTTTCTGCACTGCAATCAGGCTCTATTGACAGAATAGTCCTAACCAGACCTGCGGTTGAAGCGGGAGAAAAACTGGGATTTTTACCGGGAACTTTTCAGGAAAAAGTTAACCCGTATCTCAGACCTTTGTACGATGCAATGTATGATATGATGGACATTGAGCGTTTTATGGAGCTAATGCAAAGAGATGTTGTAGAGGTTGCTCCTCTTGCTTATATGAGGGGAAGGACTCTTAATAATTGTTTCATTATTCTTGATGAAGCGCAAAATACCACACCTGAGCAGATGAAAATGTTCATAACCCGTCTTGGCTTTGGATCTAAGGCGGTTATAACCGGAGATACTACCCAGATAGACCTTCCAAAAGAGAAAGAATCCGGATTGGTGTTTATTGAAAGAATACTTAAAGATATAAAGGAGATCATCTTTATACATCTTACAGCAAGGGATGCGGTGAGGCATGATCTTGTGCAAAAAATAATAGTTGCATTTGAGAAACATGATAAAAAGTAATAACGAAATAGAAATTATTTTTAATAAAGTCAAATCCGGATACAAGCGGTTTTCAAAAGCTAAGGTGAAAGCGGTCATTGGCATTCTGTTAAAGAAAGAACGGATAAAAAAGTCTGTTACAGTTGTTTTTACTGATGATGAGACTATAAAGAAACTTAACCGGTTTTACAGATACAGGAACGAAATCACCGATGTTTTATCTTTTGAATATGGAAAGAGTTCGGAGATTATGGGAGAAATCGTTATATCTCTCCAAACAGCAAAGAAACAGTCGTTAAAATACGGTAACAGTTATTTAAAGGAAGCATTGATATTGTTAATACACGGTTTTTATCATATTTCAGGATACAGGCACTATAAGAGGTCAGATTATAAAGAAATGAAAGAAAAGGAAGAGTCTGCGATTAAATTGTTAATAAAGAAAAGGATGCTATTTTAATGGATATTCTGCTTGAAGCGTTTGTACTCGGGATTTTTCTTTTACTTCTTTTCGGATTAGGCGCTTTTTTTTCAGGAGTAGAAACAGCGCTAATATCGTTGAGCAGATCAAAAACAAAGCTGCTTATTAAAGACAATCCAAAAAAAGAAAAGCATATGACTATCTGGCTTAAAAACCCAAATGACGTACTTTCAACTCTATTAATTGGAATTAACGCTGTGGCAGTTGCCTCTGCCACATTAAGTGCGACAATGGCAGACGAAGTATCTGTGCATTTTGGACTAAATAAAGCACTGCTTACGGCTCTAAGCGGAATACTTGTAACATTCATTATTATAGTTTTTGGCGAAATAGTTCCGAAGATATATGCGATCCATAATGCCGAAAAAACTGTCAAGCTTACAATTGTTCCGTTGTATTATTTTCATAAATTAATAAATCCTTTTACGCGTCTTTTTACCAGGATAGGAGTAAAAGTAGTTAAATTGTTTGGTGGAAAAGCAGATGAAAACACTCCGATGATAACCCGGGAAGAGATTAAATCTATGGTAAGATTAGGTGATGAGGAAGGTATTCTGAGGTCAGACGAAAGTGCAATGTTAAAAAATGTTTTTAAGTTCAACGAAAAGGTTATAAAAGAAGCAATGATACCTATAAGTAATACTTTTTGTGTGAATATCAACGACAATATTAATCAAATATTGAAAGCAACTGCAGAAGAAGGACATACAAGAATGCCTGTATACAAAGATGATAAAACTAATATAGTCGGGATAATCCACGGAAAAGATCTGGTTAATCTATGGATAAATAAAAAACTTTTTGTGCTGCAGGATCTTATGAGAGATCCTTATTTTGTAAATGAAAATAAGAAAATAGCTGACCTTCTTGCACAATTTAAAAACGGGAAAATCCATATGGCAATAGTTAAAAATAATGAAGGTCTCATAACAGGAATGATAACATTAGAGGATGTATTGGAAGAAATTGTGGGAGACATTAATAATGAGGCAGACTCAGAAAATGTTGAAAAACAAAATTAAACTTACGGGGGTTTTTGGTTGTCCGATCAAGCATACGCTCTCTCCGATTATGCATAATGCTGCTTTTAAAGCATCGGGGCTGAATTATATCTACCTGCCCTTTGAAGTAAAACCAAAAGAATGTGCCGGACTTATTATATTGCTGCCTAAACTGGGATTTAAAGGGGTTAACATAACGGTTCCTCTCAAACAAACAGCTTATCGTTCTGTAGATTTTCTAACGAGTAGTGCGAAAATGTCAAGATCCGTTAATACGATAAAGGTAAAAAACGGGAAACTCTACGGTACCAGCACAGACGGTGAAGGTTTGTTTCAAAGTCTAAAACATGATGCGGGATTTAATATTAAGGGGAAAAATATAATCATTCTAGGAGCCGGAGGAGCCGGAAGATCAGTTGCAGTTTATCTTGCAGTCAAAGGTGCGAATCGTGTAATCGTTGCAAATAGGACAAAAAAGAAATCTTTGCAAGCAATAAAACTTATAAATACTTATGCGCCAAAAACAGAGGCTATTTCGGTCCCGCTTGAAGAAAAATGCATAAAAAGGTTTTCCCTTACTTCAGATTTGATAATAAATGCAACTTCCTTAGGATTAAATAAGAATGATAAACCTGCAATTGGTTCAAAAGCTTTTAGAAAAGATATTATTTTTTATGATATGATTTATAATCCCGGGTTTACATCAACAATGAAAGCCGCAAAACGAGCAGGAGCCAGGGTTTACAACGGACTTGGGATGCTTCTTTATCAGGGTGCAATATCATGGGCGTTCTGGACCGGGAAAAAAGCGCCTATTCTAGTTATGAAGAAAGCTCTGGTAAAAGCAAATTTGAAGAACGAAATAAAAATTTGAAACAATAGCAAACCTCAAAAAAGAAGTGTAATAAAAGAGTTGTTTTCGGGTTTTGTTTCAAGTTTCGGATTTAGAATTTCGAATTTGCCTTTAATAAAGGTGGGGTGGCAATGAAGACCGCGCTATATTGGGAAAAATCAGGTGACAAAGTACGTTGTCTTCTATGTCCGCATTATTGCCTTATTTCTGAAGGAGAAAATGGGCTTTGTAAAATTAGAAATAACATTGGCGGAACGTTAGTTACAACTATATTTGGAGAAGTAACTTCAACAGCTATAGATCCTATAGAAAAGAAACCGCTTTATCATTATCTCCCCGGGTCTATGATTTTTTCTGCAGGTACAAATGGATGTAATCTTGCTTGCCAATTTTGTCAGAATTGGGAGATTTCTCAAACTCCGGATTCAGGCAGACAAAAAATGTCAAGCGATGAAATCATTAAAGCAGCTCTAAATGCAAAATCTTTTGGAGTAGCCTACACTTATAATGAGCCTTTTATTTGGTTTGAGTTTGTGCTGGAAACGGCTAAAAAAGCTAGAAAAGCAGGACTAAAGAATGTATTAGTAACCAACGGTTATATAAACAATGATCCTCTAATGGAATTATTACCTTATATAGATGCAATGAACATAGATTTAAAGGCTTTTAAACAAGTGTTTTATCGGGATATTTGTAAAGGTGATGTTGAAACTGTCAAAAGTACTATAATAAAATCTTTTGAAAAATGCCATATTGAGCTGACAAATTTGCTTATTCCTTCACAAAATGACACAGAAGAAGAGCTGAATGCTATGGCAAATTGGGTTGCTGATATTTCACCGGATATACCCTTTCATCTTTCAAGATATTTTGCTCAATATCAGATGAAAAGCAGTCCAACTTCTATAGTTGCACTTGAAAAAGCAAGAGAAATACTATCAAAAACAGTTAATTATGTCTATATTGGCAATGCAAATGTAAAAGATGGCAGCACAACAAAATGTTATAAATGTAAAAATCTTCTTGTTACTCGCACTGGATACAGTATCTCGAATATTAAAATAGTGAACGGTAAATGCGGATACTGTGGAAATTCTATATATGGAACTTTTTAAGAAACATATAAGGATGTCTTCCAGCGATTCCGCAACTATAATAAATAGCCCTATAAAAACCTGTATATACCCTGAGAAAAACGATTATTACCTGT
>MFGV01000076.1 GCA_001778375.1 Candidatus Firestonebacteria bacterium RIFOXYD2_FULL_39_29 | reverse complement strand
ATACATGGCTTGCTCCTTTGGAGTGAATATGCCATATTATATCATGTTAGTAATTTAATTGCGACACAGTCTGAATTACGAATGAAAAGCCGGAAGGAATATCTTGAAACTGGTACCCTCGTTTACTTTACTGTAAACCCTGATAAAACCGTTGTGCTCCTGTATTATCTTTAAACATATAGAAAGACCAAGCCCGGTGCCTTCCTTCTTTGTGGTAAAGAAAGGGTCAAAGATCCTCTCCAGGTTTTGCTCAGGAATTCCAACACCGGAATCACTGATAATTACGGTCGTATATTTGAGCAGATTCTCGCTTAATTCAGAACCTGTTTCGATAGATATCTCCTTCAGATCGCCAAGAGCCTGCATTGCGTTTAAAAGCATGTTCATAAATATCTGTGTCAGCTGTTCCTCATCGGCATATATAATGATCGTAGTACCCAGTTTTAATTTAATATTTACTTTTTTCCTGCCTATCTGCATTTCAAACAGATCAACTACTTTTTCAACAACAGCGTTTATGTTGACTTGTCCATATTTATGAGGTTTTGGTTTTGAAAAACTGAGCAGATCTTCTGTCAAGTGACTCAACCTGTTAATTTCCTCTCCTACTATGGCGCTGAATTTGTCAATAAATATTTTGTCGGCATGTTTATCCGGAAGCATCTGGATAAGAGCTTTCATAGATGTCAAAGGATTCCTGATCTCATGCGCCATACCTGCCGCCATGGTCCCTACGAGAGCAAGTTTTGCAGTATTAAGCATCTGCTCATAAAGATTAGTGTTTTCCAGAACTACAGAAATCTGATGTGAAATCATATCCAGAAGATCAATGTCTTCCTGTGTAAAAATATCATCTGACTTTTTTCCACCAAGAACAAATAATCCAATCAACTTTTCTTTGAGGACAATAGGAATGATGACCTTTGCCTTTAGGCTGATAAAAGATTCTTTAACAGCTACGCAATGTGCTTTGTCGGATATCAAATATTCGAGTTCATCAAATACCAACGCGTCATTTTTTTCCGAAATATACGCTACAAGGGGATCCTCATGATCAATACGGCCTGACCACGCAATTCCGTCCTTTGATCTCCTGTTCGCGACAAATGCATTCGTACTTCTCTCCAAAATAAATATTGCAGTATAATCAAGCCTCATAGCCGCCGTGATTGTATCTATTACTTTCACAAGAAGTTCATCAACCTTTACGACAGAGTTCAGCGTCTGCACAAGTGTTTTAAGCACCTTGTAATAATCGTATTTGCCTTTGAAAAATATTTTATCGGTCCAGCGGCCTATCAGATCCTTTAACGGATCCATCGTGACTGCGATGAACACAGCCGATAAAAGAGATACAAATATTGAAACAGAAATATGCGCTTTTGAAAATACATTTTGGGTAAGGAGGAGCATCAATATATACACGGAGGTAATAAAAGTGACCAGCACAAAATATACCAAACTCTTTTTGATGAAGATAGCAATGTCAAGCAGGCGGTACCTCATTATGGAATACCCGAGCATCGCGATGAACGGCAAGGTAAACATGGGTCCGTAATTTGTAAACGTATTTATCTTTATAAGCGGCAATAAGATGTTTGTCGTGGAAGCACCTATTATCATTATAAATGAACCCATAAGAACGTATTTTGTCTGCAACCTCTGCAAACTTTCCATAACTCTATATTTAACAAACAACCTGATAATAGCTATCAACAAGTATACAATAAAATATATGGCCCATATTGTATAGCCAACCCCTCTTTTCAGATCTACTTCACCCGGCACATAATTTGCACCGGTAATAAAATATGGAGAAATAATAAAAAGAATTATTACAGGGATCGGGATCATGTAATAGAATAAATATTTTTTGGTCTTTATGGAGCTATTCGGAAATATTTCTACAAAATGAACAAACATGTAGATTCCTAATGTCATCATCAAAAAATTTATCTTTGCTACTGTTATTACGGCATCTAAACTATAGTAAAATCTTGCAGCAAATATAATCAATGACCATACAGATAATATCGCAGCAAGACAACTGAGAACAATATTTATTTCTCTTTTGGGGTTTTTGAAATATACAAACAAAGCCAGAAGAATATTGGCAATAAAAGTTATCAAAGCAAAATAATTATAAACCATTATTTTATAGGAATTTTACCGGCAATATTGCCGGTACTTTTGCACGGTAATCCATAAACTCCTTTCCAAATTTTTTATATAATTCTTTCTCTTCCAAATTTATCCGTATGATCATTATCGGCAAATACATAATGCAGAAAATTGTCAGAGTATAATATGCATTCAACATAATTGTCACTCCTACAGCTTCAAGCAAAGTACTCAAATATGCAGGATGCCTGATATATCTGTACGGTCCGTCAGTTATAAGCTTCTGATCATCTCTTATTTCTATCTGCATGCTCCAATATCTTCCGAGTGTTTTAGTCGCCCAGTGTTTTAAAAAGATCCTTATCAGTACAAGTACTGTTCCAATAACAACAAACATTATTTTTGCATTTTTTACACGCAAAACAAACTCGCTGATACCTAAGACATAAACGCTTATCCCGCTTACAGCAAAACAGGTTAGCATCCATTTTGCGGTTATTTTTCCTTTTTGTTTTGTCTTACCAGGCAATATTGTTTCGAGAATCCTGACAATCAAATTGATACCGACAATGATCCATACAAATAGATTTATTCGCATAATTTACCCTCCTAAAGTATACAATATACAGAAATATTTTTCATTATAAATGATGAACATCTATGAACTTTTTAACCATTGCGTTCACCATATCTTCACTGAGAAAATTGTTGCCTTTTTTTAAATAAGCTTTTCTATAAAGATTAATAAAATTCTCATAAAATTCCGGCAGCGGCATACGAGTAGGTAAAACGGAATGAAATATATCAAACATCTCGTAATTATTAGTGGTAAGATCCTTAAATCTCTTTTCGTACAGATCTGTTCCCGGAAACGGCGTTAAGACTGTAAACACAGGATGAGAAAGATTCATTCCTTCCACATATAAAGACAGATCCCTGAAATCTTCTTTTGTAAAATTTTGATCAACGAGAAAATAAGCAACTACTTCTACTTTATTCTTATGCAGTATTTTTATTGCCTCCTCATTGTTCTTAATAGTATTGTTTTTATTTCTTGCTTTAAGATCCGAATCCTTAAAAGCCTCAAGACCGATGAGAAGCAACTCCATTCCGATGCTTTTCCATTTTTCAATAATATCAGGATGCTTTACAATGGTATCCGATCTTCCATAAAGTTTATATGTTTTTTTGATATTCCTGGATTTGATCTCCGAATATATTTCTTCCGCATACTTCACATTCTGTATAGTGTTATCATCGGAAAAATTGATGAATTTTTCATTGATGGTTTCCAGCTCATCTACAAGTTTCGCAGCTGTCCTTATTCTGAACTTCCCTTTAAACACCTTCCACATCGCACAAAAATCGCATCTAAAAGGACATCCCCTTGAAGAGTAAATAGCCGCAGCAGGTTTCCATGTCCCTCTAAAATATTTATCTCTATACCTCGCTGAGATCTGTCTATCAGCAAACGGCAGACTGTCTAAGTCTAATATACCGGTACGCGGTTTAGTAAATTTTAAGCCGCTGCCAGTCCTTATAGCAATTCCTTTAATATTTTCATATCCTGTTTTTTTACTCTTTGCCTCTACTATTTCTTTAATGATATGTTCCCCTTCGCCTATTGCCACAATATCAATATATTTTTTATCAAAATCTTGAGGCATTAATGTAGCATGATGGCCGCCTATAATTGTCAGGATATCCTGATCGAACTTTTTTACAGACTCAAGCACCTTTGATGCTTTATAAACTTCGGCAGTAAATGCAGTTGTTCCGACTATATCCGGTTTGAAATCATTAAGCGTTGTTTCAAGATCGTCTTCCAGTCTCATATCTAAAAGTTTCACTTCATATTCAGATAAACATGATGCTAAGATCTCCAAGGCCAACGGTTCGGTCAAGGACATATCTATCATACTCATACTATTATCAGTTTTAGGCGGTTGTATCAGGAGTATCTTCACTTATTTTATCCTTTCATTGATATTATTTGCTAATTCCTGCATTTTTTCATGATCGGCCATTGATAAACTTTCTTGAACTTCACTTAGAACTGCTCTCATATCCGTATTCATAGAATTTGATAATAGATACATGTCATCGCTTCCAAAAGATGAAAGACCTTCTTGTGATAACCTTCTTGTAAAACCTTCCGCCTGAAGAAACATTTCTTTAAGGGTTTTTCCATTCAATTTATATTCAGCTATATCATCCCAAAGTAAAACAGGGTAAGAATATTTCATAGTATAGATCATTTCCTTATAGAACAATTCCTCCCTATTTTTTATTTCGAAACCAAATTTTTCATTATTGATCGACCAACTTGATTCCGGCTCCAATATAGGGGCGCTTACAAAAACAAGATCCGGTTTGGCTCTTTTTAAAACATCAACTGTTTCTTGTAATGTTGTTTCTGTTTCAAACGGCTGAGGGACTATTATACTTGCCAAAAAAGCTATTCCTGCAGACTGACAATCTTTCACTGCTTTCTCAATATCACTGCCATTGAAGTTTTTATTCGCACTTTCTTTAAGAATTTTATCGCTCCCGGACTCAACACCATAAAGAAGAGCCTGACAACCGCTTTGCTTAAGAATCTTATAATCATCCCGGTCCATTCCCTTGACATGAGCAAAAGCTGAATATTTTATCTTAAGCCCTCTCTTAATAATCTCTTTCGCTATCTCTAATTTATTTCGTATTGGAGGATTTGAGCCTGTAAACTTAAAAACACGCATATTGTACTTACTTACAAGTTTCTCAAGATCATCCACAACCAGGGAAGCATCTTTGGTTCTCCATTTCTTGCCGCTTTTTCTGGGATGAACACAAAAATTACACGAATTCGGGCATCCGCGACATTCCTCAAAGCTCACCATTTTGATTTTATTATTTCCTTTAATCGCAGGATATACCTCTTCATCATAAACCGGCAAAGGAATAGAACTAAAAGTTTCAATTAATTTTTTAGGCGTTCTAACAATGCTCTCTTTTGCTTTGTACAAAATTCCAGGGATCTGTCCTAACTCCAATTTTTCTTCAACATACTCTGCAAACCTGACTATAGTTTCCTCTCCCTCCCCATATGCCAAGGCTTCAAAATCACTCGTGGCCTTAAATATATATTGACCAAACCAGTCAACCTGCGGCCCTCCGCCAAAGATGGGAATATTCACCAATTTCTTTACAGCTGAAGCCAGTTTCAAGCTTCCATAAAATCCCTCGCCGCTCCATAGCTTAAATCCAAGAAAATCTATTTTATTATTCTTGATATATTCTGATAACTGAAAAGCGGTACGCTTAATATAATTATCCTTTTCTTTCTCAGTTTCTTTCTCAAAGATCCTGACCCTTTCTATAGTCTCTATTGAAACGCATTTGTTTGATTTTATCTCTTTTCTGACGAGTCTCATTATCTCAACTCTTTTCTTCTGAAGATAGTCCGGGAAAAGTTCTTTTATTATCCCGACTGTAGAATAATCAAATATCACCGTCCTATGACCTTCCTTAAGCAGACATGAAGCCAGATTAGCAAGACCATTATCAAGATAAAGAGAGCGCATAGAATGAGGATATCCGTTAAAGCTGATAAGAATGCTGTTTGTCGCCATCTGATTACAAAACCTCCTGACTTTGATTTTTCATTATTTTCTTAATTATTATAGCTTTTAATCACCAGTACGGCGTTATTGCCGCCCATGCCCAGTGAATTTATTACAGCAATATTAACATCTTCCCGCCTGGCCTCATTCGGCACATAGTCGAGATCACACACGCTGTCTTTTTCCTTGTAATTTATGGTCGGCGGTACCAGACCCTCGGTCATGGCATTTATAGAAGCTATGGTCTGAAGTGAACCGGCGGCCCCCAGAGGGTGTCCTATCATTGATTTGATTGAACTTACCATTACTTTCTTAGAATGATCCCCAAGAGATTTTTTTATCACCATAGTTTCTCTTTCGTCTGATACTCTTGAGGAACTCCCGTGAGCATTAACATAATCAACATCTTCCCGGCGGATCCCGGCCTGTTTGCAGGCAGAGGAAAAACACTCCACGGCTTCCGAACCGGACGGCTCAACAGCAAACATACTGAAAGCATCCGTGGTATTGGCATATCCTTTAATCTCCGCGTAAATTCTGGCATTACGTTTCACAGCATGTTCATAAGATTCGAGAACCAGAATACCGGAACCCTCTCCAATGATATATCCGTCCCTATGCTTATCAAAAGGCCGGCTTGCTTTTCCCGGGTCATCATTTCTTTTTGAAAGTACGCTGGCAGAGCAAAAACCTCCCATTATTAGCGGTGTGATCGGAGCTTCCGTCCCGCCGGTAAACATGGCATCACAAACGCCCAGTTTTATACACTCAAAAGCATGCCCTATGGCATTTAATGAGGAGGAGCATCCCGTTGAGATCGTAATACTTCTTCCTTTAATATTGAACTCAACGCAAAGATTCCCTGCCGCTCCATGCGGAATCGCGGTCGGGACAGAGAAAGGACTGACAGCAGACGGTCCGCTTCTAAGCAGCCGCATTTCCTGTTCTTCTACTGTTTTCATTCCATTAATACTTGTGCCGATTATTACGCCTACCCTTCTATTATTGTCTTCATTTATTTCAAGTTTCGCATCAGCTTTTGCCATTTGTGCGGCCACTAGGGCAAACTGGGCAAAGCGCGACATCCTTCTGGCTTTTTTCTGATCCATATAATTACAGGGCTCAAAATTATCCACCTCTCCCGCGATCTTGGTAGAGTACTCCGACACATCAAAACTTTTTATCTGTCTTACTTTTGAGACCCCGTTAACTAACGAGGTCCAGAATTCCTTTACTCCGATACCGTTCGGAGCCACTACACCCATCCCGGTTACAACTACTCTTTGCATAGCTCTCCTCTTCGGGCATAAAAAAAAGCCCTCTTATGATTTTCTCCGTCTTAAAGACCGGAGATGCTTTCAAGGTACTATTAAAGCAATATTTGTGCCAGGAAATAATGACAGGAAATATCAAATAGTTTAAACAGAGGGAAACAAAAATGCACACAAATTACAGCAGGCACTGCGGCAGGAATTGTGCAAGGGCCTAAAATTCAGATCTTCCGCCAATTATATTAGGGCGGATCTTTAGAGGAGATTGGCAAAAAATATTGAACTTTACTGGAGGTTTTTTTCTTTTATCTTATTAAGCAAAGTATTTCTATGTATTCCCAGGTCTTTGGCGGTTTTTGTCTGATTGAAATTGTTCTTTTTAAGGCATTTAAAAATATACTCTTTTTCAACTTCATCCACCATATCTTTAAGAAGTTTTAATTCTTTGCCGCTGTTCATAAGTCCGCCAGATCCGGAATTAGTCAAAAGCTCAAGCGGAAAATCGGAGACATCTATTAATTCCGAATCAACCATCACGACAAACCTCTCAACAAGATTTTTTAATTCGCGTATATTCCCGGGCCAATTATAGGATGTTAACAATCTCAGGGCATCATCTGAAAAACCTTTAATTTTTTTATGCTGTTTTGAATTAAACTCCTGAAGAAAATGCATTGCAAGAGGGATAATATCATCTTTTCTTTCCCTTAAAGAAGGTATATTAACAGGCACCACATTCAAACGGTAATAAAGATCTTCTCTGAAAGTTTTTTCCTGCACTGCTTTTTGAAGGTCGTAATTTGTCGAGGAAATGATCCGGACATCAACCTTAACGACCTTATTTCCGCCGACCCGGGTAAACTCTCTTTCCTGCAAAACACGCAATAATTTTGCCTGAACGTTCATTGAGAGGCTTGAAGCTTCATCCAGAAATATTGTACCCTCATTCGCAAATTCAAACTTACCGATATTGGCGGTATTAGCGGAAGTAAAAGCGCCTTTCTCATGGCCAAAAAGTTCCGACTCAACAAGTTCATTCGGTATTGCCGCGCAGTTAACCGCTACAAACGATTTATCTTTCCTTAAACTGTTGGAATGAATATTTCTCGCCACCAATTCCTTTCCAACACCGCTCTCCCCGCAAAGAAGCACCGTGGAATCACTCCCCGAAACCTTTTCAATTGTCTTGAAGACCTCCTGCATTTCCGCACTCACCCCGATCATGTTTGATATATTGTAGATCAAAGAAATCTCTGATCTAAGAATGAGGTTTTCCTTTTCAAGGTTCCTTTTATTTACTATCCGCCGGATAGATAACAGGATATCATCTTTATCAACAGGTTTAACCAGATAATCATACGCGCCAAGTTTCATCGCTTTTACAGCAGTTTCAACAGTTTTTGTCGCAGTAATCATTACAACCTCAATGGAAGGATCTTTTTCTTTTATTTTCTCCAGAACTTCCAGACCGTCCATATCCGGCATCATAATGTCCAACAGAACAATATCGACTTCGATCTCATCAAGGATCTTAAGGGCCTCTTTTCCGGAATCAGAAGTAAGCACCTTGTACTTGTCTTCCAGCAGGAGCTTAAAGGCTTCCAGGATATTCTTTTCGTCGTCAACTATCAATATTTGCGGCATTTCTATCTCCAATAACTCTTCAGGTATGAAAATATTATACCTGATAAATAGTGCTTTTTCTACTATGAATACTTTTTGAGGAATTGAACTGCAATTCGTCTAAGCTAATAGAAATTACAAAACTATCGGATTTTACTGATACAAGAGGTACTTTCAATAAACTAAAAGCCTGAAAACCTATCCATTTGCTATTTCTATGCTTTCCTGCGCATTAAATACCCGGGGTAATTCTTAAGAAAGGGGGGACTCTTAATTTTTATTATTCTACTGGCTTTTTTCAGATTCTTCTCTTTTTAAAGGCAGGGTCATCGTAAAAACTGTTCCTTTCCCGACTTTACTTTCTACAGTTAAACTACCATGGTGGATCTCGGCAATATATTTGCAAACACTGAGTCCAAGTCCTGTTCCCTTCGCTTTTGTCGTAAAAAACGCATCGAATATCTTTTCCAGGATATCTTTTTCTATGCCTGTCCCATTGTCAGCAAATGTTATTTTTATAAAGTTTGTATCATTCAATTTGACTTCCACTTTTATCATTCCTTTTTCAGCAGGCAGGGCATCAAAAGCATTATTTAACAAGTTATTAAACACCTCTTTTATCTGGAGCGGATCAGCATCAATTATAACATCTCTTGTTTTTATGTTTTTCACTATTTTAACCGTCTTTTTATCGTATCTTCTTTCTGCAACTCCCACTGACTCCTCAATAATTTCATCAATATTTACTTTTTCATAATGAGGTTCGTGAATCCTTACATAAAACAGAAGATTATTTATTATCTGATTGCTTTCGTCGATCTTCTTATTAATATTATCAATATTACTGTCTATTGCGGTATCATTTATTTTTTTTCTGATATTATACATCCCGACCTTTATGGCAGCGAGAGGATTTCGTAATTCGTGCGCAATCGTTGCAGCAAATACCCCGATGCCGGACAGCAAGTTTGCCCTGACCAATTCGGCTGAACGTTCTTTCACCTTGATATCCAAATTCTCATGTGAAGATTTTAATTCTACTTGGAGGCGCTTCCTTTCGGTAATATCTACGATAGAAATAAGGATAAGCTTAGAAGAGGCAAGGCGCTGTCCGCTTAAAAGCATTACTTTCTTTCCAATCGACTCAAAGTCATGCTCAATCTCATATTCTTTAAAGCTTTTACCCTTGAGAATGAAGTTTTCCAGAAGATGCCTTAGTTTTGGAATATCCCATTGCCTGTTACCCAGATCATAAATGAACCTGCCTTTTGTCTCCTTTAGATTGACTTTGAACGTTCGGTAGAACATCTTATTTGCCGAGATAACTTTTAAATCCGTATCCAATACGATCAAAGATTCCTGTATAGTTTCCACAATGTTCTCGGCATATCCGCGGGCTTCACTTATGATTTGCTGCGCCTTTTTGCTCGCAGTAATATCTATAAATATCAGAACAACACCGTCAATCTTGTTTTCGAATGTACGGTAGGGCTTTATAAATACCGAATACCACTTCCCTTCAGAACTTTTAATTTCCAACGTTTTAGTGTGAAGCGCTTTCATTACGGATGAAATTATTCCTTTTAGATCGGGAATCTCAACTTTAAGTCTGATTCCAGTTATTACCCTGCCGATATCAGCGGGAATTATATTCAGCGCTTCCCCGCATTGGGGAGTAATTCTCCTTATCACAAAATCTGCCCCAATCATAACAACAGGGATATCAATACTGCTGAGCAGGTTTACAAGATCATTGTTCAAAAGAGCAACTTCCGCATTCCGGTTTTGCAATTCCTCATTTGAAGTTATCAACTCTTCATTTGAGGACTGCAGTTCTTCTTTTGATGTTTCAAGCTCCTCGTTCGTGCTCTGTAATTCTTCATTGCCGGAGAGTACTTCCTCGCTGGCAATTTTCATTTCTTCTTTTACTTTTTCCTGCTCTGCTGTAACCACCCGCGTGTATTCTTTCATCTCCGACAGCTCTCTTTCAAGGGATTCTATCTGACCTTCTTCTTTCACGGTTTTCTTGCGGGTTTTCGGAAGTATTTTTTCCGGCGACATCTTGTTAATTTCATCAAAAATCACCATATATTCTATTTCTTTTAATGTCACCGTTTTTACCGGAATTACCGTTATATTAACCCGGATAATATGCCCGTTAAGTTTTACCCTGTCCGCTGATGTTCTTACGGTATGCTTTGTTTCTTTTGCCTTGTAAATAGCCGAACGGAGAGGCAAAAATATCCCTTCCCTCGCCAGTTTGAAAATGTTCATAGACGGCTTCCCCGATCCTGATTCCAGGTACCTGCCTGTAAATCCCCTGAAAAGAACAACTTCCATTTCGCTGTTTAAAAAGACCCCGCTTTCGGCATATACTTTTAACACAATACGATTGACCTTTTCTTCCAGGCTTTCTATTCTCCTGCTGTCAATTTCTACGGTTTCTTTCAGATCATTTCTTTTTATTATTTGCAATTTCTCAGGAATCGTAAATTCAGGCTCAAATTTTATCTTTAAGCCGGAAGACATATGCTTTTTTACAAAGATCCTGTTCTTTCTATCAAGTACCCTAAAACCGTTTGAATAACTACCGGTAAATTCAGATTTTCCAAGAACGAGAAAGCCGCCCGCCGTTAGTGCGTAATAAATATTCCTAAAAACTTTTTTTTGCAGGACCGGCTCAAGATATATAAGAAGATTGCGGCAGCTTACAAGATCTACATTGGAAAACGGCGGATCACTGAAAATATTCTGAATGGAAAAAACACACATTTCCCTGATTTGTTTTGAAACTCTGTAATTATCTCCCTCCCGGCTGAAAAACCGTTTTAAACGCTCCGGCGAAATATGATCTTTTATATTCTTGCCGTAAATACCGGTACGGGCTTTGCTGACACTACTCTCGCTTACATCGGTAGCAAAGATCTGAACATGAAAAGCGCCCGGCTTTTTGCCAAGCATCTCAAAAATACATATGGCATAAGAGTAGACTTCCTCCCCGGTAGAGCATGCCGGAATCCAAACTCTTATTGCCTGATCTTTTTTCTTGGTTTTAATGATCGCAGGAAGTATCTTTCTTTTAAGTTCCTCAAATACTCTTGGTTCACGGAAGAATTCGGTGACATTTATTAAAAGATCTTCATAAAGACCGTCCAATTCATTTTTATGCCCCCGGAGGTATTTTGCGTAGTTACTAATACTTTTCTCTCTTAACATTTGCATGCGGCGGAATATCCGTCTCTTAATAGTAGGCATTTTATAAAAGGTAAAATCGAGTTTCTTTTCCAAGCGCAGTAAATCTAAGATTTTTTTAAAATCTTTATTATATGTAACATCCGTTTCAGCGCTTTTTGTTCTAATTGTAAAAGAATGATGCGGATGTTTAGCCATGCGTTCCAATTCATACGCTATTTTTTTTGGAGAAAGTATAAAATCCACCCATCCTGCCTTAACTGCATTTCCCGGCATATCTGTGAATTTTGCGGACTTTTGATCCTGGGCAAAAACAATACCCCCCTCGGCTTTTATGGCTTCAGCTCCTTTGGACCCGTCTTCCGCTGTTCCTGAAAGAATAATTCCGATACTTTTATCCTTTTCTTCTTTTGCAAGAGAATCAAAAAACGTATTTATGGGCATATGCTTCGGATCTGTTTGTTTGGAAAGAAAAAGCCTCCTTTTTAAGACAGATATATTCATTCCGGGAGGTATTACATAAACATTATTGATCTTTATTTCCATTTTATTTTTTATTTCATGAACCGGCATTTTCGTTTGCCTGGCCAACAGTTCTGTAAGCATGCTTTTTATTTTCGGAGCAAGATGCATAATAAACACAAAGGCCATACCCGGAGAATCAGACAGATTTTGGAGCAATTCTTGAAATGCTTCGAGCCCGCCGGCAGAACCACCGATACCTGCAATTCGAAAAGACGGATTTTTATTATATGAATCGGTTTTCTTGAGGAAGGTTGAACGTACAGGGGTTGTTATCATTTTTGTTTTCATATATTAATTTATTCTAACTCCCGATCTTTCACACACATTCATATGTTAATTATAACATAGAATACAGAGAACAATGACTTATATATTGTTTTAAAGCTCTTTTTTACTTTATTTTCCAAACTGCATGTTAAAAGAGAACCTGTGGGTATCTCCAAGATCTCCGAACGGTTCAAAAGCATAATCCACTGAAATATTATCAATTTTTACGCCTGCACCAAACGTAATATTATTCAGATTAGACCTTGAATAATACCCCGCCCGCCCTATGAGATTAACATTATCGGCAACTTTTACGGAGAACTCCGTCCCTGCAGCAAAACCAATAACATTGTCAAAAGGTATGATAGTTTCAACGCTTACGGTCCATTCCGGTATTATCCATACCGCAGCGCCGATATTTCCGGTTGTTGGAAGACTTTCTTTTTCATTAACAAAGATTGCCTGCATCCCGAAGTTATGTATTGCCGCTCCGATATTAGTTTTTAGTCCTGCCAAATTCAAGGTAGTGATCAACCCAAAATCTCCCGCAAATGCAGTTGTATAGTTTTTTACTCTAAGAGAGATATATTTTGCAGTAAGACCTATTTTAAGACCGCTTATCTCTGTCCCATAGGACAAAGAGAAAGACAGATCTGCAGGATTATAGCTCCCAAGTTCTAAACCATCCACATTTGTTTCCGGTATACTGCCATAATTCATATATTGAACACCCGCTCCGAACGTCCCTAAAGATGTAGGAAAAACTCCGGAGACCCAATCATAAGTCATTCCTTCAAACCATATCGAGTGCATGAGCGATACCGAAGGGTTGCTTATAAAATTCATTCCTGCCGGATTCCAATAAACGGCTGTAGCATCGTCAGAAATCGCAGTAAACGCTTCGCCCATCCCGGAGGCTCTTGCTCCCGCAGGGAGATTTAAGAAAGTGCCGATACTTGTTCCGGCACCGTTTACCGCGAATAACGAACCTGCTGAAATAAAAGCGAATAAACATCCGGGAACTAAAAGCCGCGACAATTGTTTTAAGAGGAAAATATTTATTGTCCGGAAAAATAATACTATATTTAATATCTTGTTTTTCATCATTATCTCTCCACTCCTATTTTAACTTTTTTTATTTCTCTGTCGTTTTTAATTATTGCAATGTAAATCCCGCTTGCCGCATTTCCGTTTTCTGAATTTTTTACGTTCCAGATTACCTTCCCGTCCCCATCCGTTTCATTAAGCAAGGCAACGAACTCTCCGACTATGGTGTATATTTTTATCTCCGCAGTCCGCGTCAGCTTGTCTATCACAATTCCCTGCGGCGCTACAGCCGGATTCCAAGGATTGGGATATACTTTAACACCGTTTAAATCTTTCGCCGGTATATTAAAATACGTATAGTGATTACCCGCAGCTGTTGAAGTTGGAGATGAACCTATAGGGTTTGTTGCAACGATGTGCACCTTACCTTCGGCGTGCGCAGGTGCTATCGCCGTAATCTGCGTATCTGAATTCACTGTATAACTCAAGGCATTCACTTCTCCAAACTTTACACTGCCTGCACCGATAATTCCGTTGAATCCAGAACCGGTAATTATTACCGTTGCACCCTCTGCAATAGTTCCGAAAGTTGGGGTTACTGCCGTGATTGCAGGTAGATCAAAATATGAATAATGGTCTGCATTCACTACTGCCGATGTTCCTATTGGATTCGTTACTCCAATATCAATTAATCCCGAGACATGCGAAGGCGCTACTGCTGTGATTTGTGTATCTGAATTCACAACATAACTTGAGGCATTTGTAACTCCAAATTTTACCCCCGCTGCTCCGGTTACACTTGCGAAGCTTGTACCTGTTATGACGACTGTGTTACCTCCGGCTGTAGACCCAAACGTTGGGGATACTGCCGTGATTGCAGGTAAATCATAATATGTATAATGGTCGGCTGCGACTATTCCTGATGTTCCGATAGGATTTGTTACTCCAATATCAATTAATCCCGAGACATGCGAAGGCGCTACTGCTGTGATTTGTGTATCTGAATTCACAACATAACTTGAGGCATTTGTAACTCCAAATTTTACCCCCGCTGCTCCGGTTACACTTGCGAAGCTTGTACCTGTTATGACGACTGTGTTACCTCCGGCTGTAGACCCAAACGTTGGGGATACTGCCGTGATTGCAGGTAAATCATAATATGTATAATGGTCGGCTGCGACTATTCCTGATGTTCCGATAGGATTTGTTACTCCAATATCAATTAATCCTGAGACATGCGCAGGGGCTACTGCCGTGATTTGCGTATCTGAATCTACCGTGTAGCTTGAAGCATTTGTGACTCCAAACTTTACTCCCGCTGCTCCTGTTACACTTGCAAAGCTTGTACCCGTTATAACTACTGTGTTGCTTCCGGCTGTAGATCCGAAAGTTGGAGATACGGCTGTGATTGAAGGTAAATCATAATATGTATAATGGTCTGCATTCACTACTGCCGATGTTCCGATAGGATTTGTTACTCCAATATCAATTAATCCCGAGACATGCGCTGGAGCTACGGCTGTTATCTGCGTATCTGAATCTACCGTGTAGCTTGAAGCATTTGTAATTCCAAACTTTACTCCGGCCGCTCCGGTTATACTTGCAAAACTCGTACCGGTTATGACGACTGTGTTGCCTCCGGCTGTACTTCCGAAAGTTGGAGATACTGCCGTGATTGAAGGTAGATCATAATATGTATAATGATCTGCCGCTACTATTGCCGATGTTCCTATTGGATTTGTTACTCCAATATCAATTAGTCCTGAGACATGCGAAGGAGCTACTGCCGTGATTTGTGTATCTGAATTTACGGTATAACTAGAGGCATTTGTAATTCCAAACTTTACTCCGGTTGCTCCGGTTATACTTGCGAAACTTGTACCCGTTATGACTACTGCGTTGCCTCCGGCTGTACTTCCAAAAGTTGGAGATACTGCCGTGATTGAAGGTAGATCATAATATGTATAATGGTCTGCATTCACTACTGCCGATGTTCCTATTGGATTTGTTACTCCAATGTCAATTAATCCTGAGACATGCGCAGGGGCTACTGCCGTGATTTGCGTATCTGAATCTACCGTGTAGCTTGAAGCATTTGTGACTCCAAACTTTACTCCCGCTGCTCCTGTTACACTTGCAAAGCTTGTACCCGTTATAACTACTGTGTTGCTTCCGGCTGTAGATCCGAAAGTTGGAGATACGGCTGTGATTGAAGGTAAATCATAATATGTATAATGGTCTGCATTCACTACTGCCGATGTTCCGATAGGATTTGTTACTCCAATATCAATTAATCCCGAGACATGCGCTGGAGCTACGGCTGTTATCTGCGTATCTGAATCTACCGTGTAGCTTGAAGCATTTGTAATTCCAAACTTTACTCCGGCCGCTCCGGTTATACTTGCAAAACTCGTACCGGTTATGACGACTGTGTTGCCTCCGGCTGTACTTCCGAAAGTTGGAGATACTGCCGTGATTGAAGGTAGATCATAATATGTATAATGATCTGCCGCTACTATTGCCGATGTTCCTATTGGATTTGTTACTCCAATATCAATTAGTCCTGAGACATGCGAAGGAGCTACTGCCGTGATTTGTGTATCTGAATTTACGGTATAACTAGAGGCATTTGTAATTCCAAACTTTACTCCGGTTGCTCCGGTTATACTTGCGAAACTTGTACCCGTTATGACTACTGCGTTGCCTCCGGCTGTACTTCCAAAAGTTGGAGATACTGCCGTGATTGAAGGTAGATCATAATATGTATAATGGTCTGCATTCACTACTGCCGATGTTCCTATTGGATTCGTTACTCCAATATCAATTAATCCTGAGACATGCGAAGGGGCCACTGCTGTGATTTGCGTATCTGAATCTACCGTGTAGCTTGATGCATTTGTAACTCCAAATTTTACTCCGACAGCTCCGGTTACACTTGCGAAGCTTGTACCTGTTATGACGACTGTGTTACCTCCGGCTGTAGACCCAAACGTTGGGGATACTGCCGTGATTGCAGGTAAATCATAATATGTATAATGGTCTGCATTCACTACTGCCGATGTTCCTATTGGATTCGTTACTCCAATATCAATTAATCCTGAGACATGCGCTGGAGCTACTGCTGTGATTTGTGTATTCGAATCTACCGTATAGCTTGATGCATTTGTAACTCCAAATTTTACTCCCGCTGCTCCGGTTACACTTGCGAAGCTTGTTCCTGTTATGACTACTGTGTTGCCCCCAGCTGTAGATCCAAACGTTGGGGATACTGCCGTGATTGCAGGTAAATCATAATATGTATACTGATCAGCTGCTACGGCTCCTGATGTTCCGATAGGATTCGTTACGCTAATATCAATTAATCCCGAGACATGCGCGGGCGCTACTGCTGTGATTTGTGTATCTGAATTCACAACATAACTTGATGCATTTGTAACTCCAAATTTTACCCCCGCCGCTCCCGTTACACTTGCGAAGCTTGTACCTGTTATGACGACTGTGTTACCTCCGGCTGTAGATCCAAAAGTTGGGGATACTGCCGTGATTGCAGGTAAATCAAAATATGTATACTGATCAGCTGCTACTGTTCCTGATGTTCCGATAGGATTCGTTACGCTAATATCAATTAATCCTGAAACATGCGCAGGGGCTACT
>MFGV01000075.1 GCA_001778375.1 Candidatus Firestonebacteria bacterium RIFOXYD2_FULL_39_29 | reverse complement strand
CGTTCCTCCTTATAATTTTGTTCTCGTAAAACTTATTATACAGGATACGTCGCTGTTTTACTTCATACACATCTTTTGATTATAACTCGACCCGAAATCCAAAGTAGAAAGCATGCCATTGTTGACTTGCAAAATATTAAGGGTTTGCGGGATTTCGGGTTTGATTTCGCAGATTGCAAAGCTACAGGATTCTCCGCCCTTGGCCCGCCTATTGGCGAGGTCTCGCACAGCATAGTAGCGGACGAGATCTCACCATAGGTGGACACTGATTATGCAATAGACATAAAGGTTGTATTAATTCTAATTTGATAGTTTTACTTTGTTTTTAGGGGTATGATTCAAAAAAATAAACTATAAAAGTACATCTTAAAGCAGAAGAAGAGTGCAGTAAAGTTGATTTATCTGTGTCATCTCTCTTCTATCTGTGATATCAGACCCGGAATCCTCTCAATATTCGGGTCAGGTTTCATATTGTAAATTAATAGTTTTTGTGATAAAATCAATATAATTATACTTGATTTAAGGAAAAGGGATCAGAGATGTTTTTGAATAGAAAAACAGAAATCTTCTCTTTAATATGTATTATTGCTGGTTTTACTATTTTTGTAGTTTTCAGCGCAGGTTTTCCTGTCTTCTGTCTTGCTGAGAGTATAATTTCACAAAATGAACCGATAACAAAAGAAGAAAAACCTGTATTTGTTCCTGAAATAACCAATATTAATGTTGAAAAAAAGGAAATAACAGCAGAAGATTTAATAAAATTACTAAATGTTACTGAAGAAGGGACTATTCAAAGCAAGCAGATTCCTGTTTTAAATCCTCCTGTACAAAATATTACACCGGAATGGAAATTTACAGATAATTTTACTTTTTCTCCAATCGTACAGTTAAGCGATGTTACTCCGGAAATAGGCCCAATTGCTCCTGAATCAAAATCACTTTTAATATCAGGAGATTTGAACAATAAAAAAACCGACGTTGATGTTACACTAAAAGAAAGTATGCCTGAAGGTTTGTTTGGTAAAATTGGTGTTGATCTCCCTTTAGAGTCAAGGCTTGAAATTACAGGCAGAAAAGGTGTGTCAATTAATTATGGCAATGTAATTCGTACAAATCCTCCTGTAGGTGTCCCTGTGTCTGGCGGCAGTTCAGCCGGAGGAATTACAAGCGGGTTCTCTCTTACACAGGATTTACAGGTAAGATTATCGGGGACTGTCGGAAAAAGAGTAACAGTAAATGTTGATTATGATGATACAAAAGAACAACAAAGGGATATTTCACTTGTTTACAAGGGTGAACCTGATGAACTAATACAGCAAGCGCAATTCGGAGATGTAATACTATCTTTGCCAAATACAGAGTTTACCGGCTATAGTAAAAGTATTTTTGGAGGCGATATAGAATTAAAATATAAAAATCTGTCACTCAAGGCTATCGGAGCGCAAACGAAAGGTAAAACAAAAACTGTCAGTTTCTCCGGAGGTTATTCGCAGCAAAAACTGGATATCAGCGATACTTCTTTTGTAAAACAAAAGTATTTCAAACTCCAGGCCAACGATACGCATCTTCCGTTAACTCCGGGAACAGAGCAAATATGGATTGATGACTTAAATGGATACAATAATAATTATCCTCCGAATTATACTACTACGGGAGACCGAGGAGGAAAAGATATTACAATATATACACAGAAAACAGTATCTGGAAAATATTCACTTGATTGTCTGCATCCCGGTACAGATTATACGATTGATTATACTACAGGAATAATCACCTTTAATAGATCAATACAAACTAATTATGTTGTTGTAGTTGCTTATAAGTATTCTAATGGAACAATCAAACTCGGATATGATTCAAATGATATTTTTGATTTTGATGATTCTGCTTATACTTCGGATAGGGTTCTCCAACCATTATTGGGTGATGCTTCATATTATGACAGACAATTAATGAATTATTACGGGTTAGGAAACAAAAAAATTCTAAATCCTCAATATGATCCCGAATTTGTTTTTAAGATTTACGATCAAAATAATACAGAGTTGCCGATTACTAATTTTAGTTATTCCATGGATTTAGATAACGGACTGTTTTGTGTCAAAACATCTACAACAAGCTCGACAAATTATGAAAAACCTTTTGCCTTACCGACAAAACCTGATGCATATCCCACAAAAGATTCCGCTTTGACGCAGAACAGATATAAAATACATGTGGAGTATAAATATAAATTTAAAACTTATCAATTACCTAATTTTAGTATAGTTAAATATAGCGAAACATTGCTTATGGATGGAAATAAACTTTCCCGAGATGTTGATTATACAATTGACTATGATTCCGGTTTTATTTTCTTCTTTAATGAGGATAAAATAACAGATAAAACAAAAATCGATGTTACGTATGAATACATGCCTTTTGGTGGCGGTTTTCAAAGCAACCTTTTTGGAGTTAGAGCTGAGTTAAGGCTTGATCCTCTGTCGATTGGTTCAACATATTTATATACAGGCGGGCAGACGCCTATTGATGTACCTGCTGCCGGCTCTACACCCGCAAGTTTAGGTTTACTGGATATTGACGGCAAAATTTCTATTTCTCAAACGATGATCGATTCTGTTTTTGGAAGAATATTTTTCTTACCCACGGATATAAGTATATCCGCGGAAATGGCCAAAAGTACATATAATCCGAATATATTCCAATCAAAAACAGGTGAACCCGGAGTGGGGATGATTGACGGAATGGAAAGCTCGGATAATATAACAGGACTTGGAATAGACTATAATGCATGGTTTACTTCCAGTGTACCAACTGATCAAACGGCTACTTTAACGGATAACAACAGATATCTTATAAAAGATTTTTTATATTATGAAGAGTACAGTCATGACACTACGATAACGACCAAGAAGCAGATGCTAAAGATTGAATATAATCTGAATCCAGGGAATTGGGATTCAATAAGATATGTTATTTCTCCGAATGGTTCTGACTTTAGCAAATTTAAATATTTAGAAATATGGATGAATACAGACTGGTCAAAAGATGTTGACTTCAATGTTGATATTGGAACTATTTCTGAAGACATTAATAATAACGGTAAGTTAGATACGGAGGATACAAATGGTGATGGAGCTATAAATATTGGAGAGGATGTCGGTATATCCGTAAACACAAGTACAGGTTTCTCAACCGTTGGAGCCGGCAATAATAATAGCCAGAGGCCGAAGCCTGATACGGAAGATCTTAATAATAATGGAATATTAGAAGGTAACGATAAAGAGAGTTTTTTTAGATATTCTTTTAATACCGGAAGTATTCCTGCGTCAAATATAGCAAGCACTGTTGTTAACTCACTTGGCACCTGGAAATTGATAAAAATACCTTTACAGTTTGAAGCTCCTGTTACTCCTATCGGAAGTCCTGCACCTAATGCTTCTTTTGTAAAGCATGCAAGAATTTGGTTGAAAAGCGCGACGGGAGCTGCAAGTTCAATTTTGCTTGAATCAGTGCAGTTTTCCGGGAATAAATGGGAGCTAAAGGATTTAAACCCCGTGAAAACGTTAAATGTTAGAGCCGTTAATCAGCTGTTGGATAGTTCTTACATCCCGTTAACAGATGTTTTTTTTATTGCAAATACAACAGCTGATTTAAACAGAGAGCAATCACTCAGCCTGACGTATAGTTCTACAAATACCAGCGGTTTAACAATACCTTATGTTTATAAAAGTATATCAAAACCGATAAATTTCATGGAATACAGAAATATCAGGTTTGATATTTATAAAAAGAAAGCTACGACCGGTGATAAAATATTCCTTAGAATAGGAAGTGATGAGACAAGTTATTTGGAATATAGAGTCAGTCTGGACTCTGTTGCCGCCGGCTGGCAAACAATAACAATACCTATTTCCGGTCCGGATGATTCCGCTCATGCTGCAAGTTTTTATCTTAACAATGTAAAGGTTATAAGCCTTGGTGTTTTAAGTTCCGGCACCGATGGGGAAATCTGGTTAAATAATTTGAGATTGTCTGACCCCGATATTAAAGAAGGTTTGGCTTCTAGACTCGGCGGTACTGTAAGATTTGGAGATTTCTTTTCGACTACGCTTGATTATAAGAATATTGACAGCATGTTTAACTTCTTCGAAGATTCCAGTGTTAACTCCTCACTTGCGGTGTCTCAGACTTACGCCAGTGTAAAACAGAACCAGATGTATTATTCAGTATCCTCAAATTTAAAACTCGCAGATTTTATGCCTGTTAATATCACCTACAGAAGGGATGAAACAACAACAAAAGATACGGATAAAACCAACCCGAATTACATATCATACCCGGAAAAAGCAAGTGATAATTATGGAGCAGGAATGAATCTGTCTCTTTTTAATCCTCTGAATATAAATCTAAATGCGGCGTATAAAACTGAAGACATTCAATATTTGCCGGGAGCCGTAAGCACTGTTGATAATACCAGATCTAAGGTCTACAATTTATATTCAAGAGCGACCTATACTCTTCCAAATACTTTATTCGGACTTATACCTCTTGGTTCAAATAATTTTGAGGGTGAATTTAAATTTGCGGAAGATCAGATGAATCATTCGGTTGATCCAAGTAGAAATTCATATTCTATTATGCGGGAATCTTACGGAAAATGGAACGGCGGGTATGAATTACTATCAGGATTTAATATAAATCCGTTTTACCAGCTAAGACAACTTGATAAAAGAGGGAATGTAGCTGCCTATAATCCTTCTGTTGGGAACAGTAACACATCCTATCTTAATGATTTTGAGACCCAGACGCTCGGCAGAGGGGCAGGGCTTAATGTGGTATACAGTAAATTACCGGGATGCTCGCCAAAAGTAAATTATAACGCTACCGTCGACAGGGATTATAACGTAAATCAATTAAGAACCGGTACCTCTCTGGAAATTGCTTCTGATTTTAGACTTTCCGAATGGTTTGAATTTTTGGCTTCTGCTTCACCTTCTATTAATTTAAGTCATAGAATTTCTGCCAATGCTCTTTATGACAAATATGATAACAGCGCTTCCACAGCTCCAATTACGAATCTTACCGACTTGGATATCTGGGGTCTTGTACCTGCAGATGCATATTCCTTTAACAGCTCCCAGCTTATCACTGATACAGGCAGCGGAAGGTTTAAAATAGCAACAATAACCTTTAATCCCCGAGGCAGTATAAGTTACGAGGGAAACCGGCAGTCACAATTCCTGACAAAAACAAATGTTTATTCCCTTGGCAGCGGAATAAATATTGAAAATCCTCCTATTCCTCTTTTGAGCATACTCAACCTGACTAATCTTGATATGCAGTATGATTTTAAGAATATAGCAAGAAAAGATTCAAATGATAAGATCATCTCAAATTCTTTCTCTCATTCCGGTAACCTGACTATGCCATTCCGGGTTTCTGAAGCTTTCAACGGCTCCTTGTCTTTCTCAACAAATATTGAAGACAGGCTGGAAAATAACGTAATCTACATGAATAGGGCTTTTAATCCGGGAATCGACATTTATCAAAATTTAAATTTTTTAGATCCAATAAAACTTCCTGATTTTCTTTTTGGCGGAGCAATAATAAAAATTGAACAAACAATAAGGATTAATTATAAATTTAATCTGGCTATGACCAGAAACACTTCAAACAGTATAACGGTTTTATCAAATGTTAATACTGATAATTATATCGCAGGAGCCTTTATTCAGTACAGCTTTTCGAAAAACATCAGAGCTGATATAGGACTTCAATTTAATTATTTTGTGGACAATGTCTCAAATGTGAATAACTATTACGCGTACGGTTTAAATGTTAAAGTAAACGCGGTATTTTAATGAAAAATATATTTACGAATATTCTTGATTTAATATTCCCTCCGAGTTGTAAAACTTGCGGTAAAGTAATGAGAGGTGAGAGAAAAGTATGTTTTTGCAGAGAATGTTGGGATTCGATCAGGAAGATCAAAGATCCCTTTTGTCTTTATTGCGGGAAACAACTTATCTTGTCTGATGATCACTTTTGTGCGGATTGCTCCGTCAGGCGGCTTTCTTTTGTGGATAACAGATCCTCAGGAGTATATGAAGGTGTTTTGAAAGAAGCCCTGCATGAATTCAAATATAAAGGCAAGAAAAGTCTGGGAAAATATTTGGGTGAATTCATGGTTGCCTGTATCAGGGAAAACGGAGGCTGGAATGATATAGATTTGATAATCCCTGTACCAATATCAGATAGTAAGCGGGAGAAAAGAGAGTATAACCAGACTGAAATATTGGCTGAGTATTTAGGTGCGGAGTTTAAGATACCTGTAATAAAGAATGTATTAATCAGGTCCAAAGATACATTAGCTCAATATAAGCTTTCAAAAGAACAAAGATTTAAGAATATTAGCGGTGCTTTTAACGTAAAATACACCGAAAAAATCAAATGGGCGTCTGTTCTTCTTGTAGATGATCTTTTTACAAGCGGTGCGACCGCGGATGAATGCTCAAAAACGCTTTTAGGAGCAGGTGCAAGCCAAATAAGAGTCTTTACTTTAGCCCGCGGATTATAGTAAAATAAAGCTGCTTAAAGCATTACTTTAAAACGTAACTTGGAGACTAAATGAATATATCCTTACCCGGAGATGATTATTTACCGTCTACCGATGGAGCTGTTACTTCTATAAGAGCCTATGCAAAAGAGTACAGGAAGCTTGGACATCGAGTTTACATCCCTTGCCCTGAATATCCTGATTTAGTCAATACCTCGCAACTTTATAAAGATGAAGAGCCTGATATAATAAGATATAAATCTCATAAAGCCCCTTTTCCTCCAAAGTATCGTCTTACTTTTACCTGGCAGACTAAAATTGACTGGAAATACATGAATCTCGATATAATACATTCGCAATCACCGTTTCCGTTGGGATATCATGGAATAACCTGGGCAAGAAAACTCGGGATTCCAATTATTAATACATATCACACCTTATACCCTGAATATATTAACACCTATATGAATATTAAATGGCTGAAACGCCCTCTTTCCTGGATAACAAAACTATTTTCCAGGTGGGTACTGAATAAAGGGGATATGGTTATTTCTCCGTCTCCACAGATGAAGGATGCTCTAATTAAATACGGCGTTACTGTCCCTATTGAAGTTATGCCCACAGGAATAGATTTAGATAAGTTTGACAATCCGGATGGAGGTTCTTTTAGAAAAAAGTATAATATAAGCAAAGACGAAAAAATGCTTCTTTGTATGTGCCGTCTTGGCCGTGAAAAGAATATTAACTTCTTGATAGACGCAATGCCTCTGATACTAAAGAATATTCCAAATGCAAGGCTGGTAATTTCCGGAGAGGGCGTAGCCAAACAAGAGCTTGAAGATCAGGTGGAAAAACTTGGTATTGCCGACAAAGTACTTATCCTTAAATTTTTAAATCATAGAGATTGGGTTGATGCTTATGCTGCAGAGGACCTCTTTGTTTTTGGCTCAAAGACAGAAACCCAGGGTTTAGTTTTATTGGAAGCAATGTATTTTTATAAGCCTGTAGTGTGTATAGGTGAGATGGGTGTAATAGATATGCTGGAAGGCTTTGAAAAACAGACCGGCGGGTTTCTTACAAAAGATGATGTAAATGATTTTGCGAATAAAGTAAATTTGGTTCTTACCGATAAAGCTCTTTATGATAAGAAAGCATCGGAAGCTCATGCAAGAGCTATGGAGATGTCTTCAGAGAATATAGCAAAGAAAATGCTTGGAATATACGACAAAGTTATTGACGAAAATAAGAGGAAAAAAGCTGAAAAGAAGTAAGTTCTTAATAATAGCAGTTCTTGCTTTAATTTTGATCTTTGGAAATACGTCGTTTTTTTGCGACTGTAAGTTACTGGATCATTTGTCAACTGAAGTTGCTTTTCCTTTAAGACTGGATAGCGGGAGTGTTGTACCGCTTATAGAGGTATTATCTCTGGGTTCTGTTTGCTTTGTTTTTGATAAAACGTTAAATGAAAATTTAACCTCTTTACGATCTCAAAACCTGGATATTTTTAAAAATGCTGATATATTAGGAGATGGATATTTTACAATAGGTTCAGCTCTTGCAATGTATTTAATCGGCGGAGACAAAGAAAGAAAAACTGCTCTTAATATTGTCGAATCTTTTTTAGAAACTGGACTTGTAACAGGTGTAATTAAAATAGGCTTTGGTAGAAGAAGGCCTGATAGCGGATTTGATGAATTTACTTTTGAACCGTTTGGGTTGAAAAATGATTCTTTTCCGTCAGGTCACACTGCAGTGGCCTTTTCTACCGCTACGGTGCTTGCAAGTTCTTATGATATCGGAATAATAACATATCCTCTTGCGGCTTTGGTGGGTTTTTCAAGGATCTATAATGAAAAACACTGGTTGTCTGATGTTTTTTTGGGAGCTGTAATAGGAACTTTAATAGGGAATCTACATAATAATTATATCAAAGATGATTTTAGCGCGTACTTCGAATATAATGAGACAGGAATGTCTTTAATATTAATTAATAAATTTTAGAAGGAGGAACAATATTATGGCAACAAAAGTGGCAATAAATGGTTTTGGCAGGATCGGCCGTCTCGTAATGAGGGCCGCAGCGCAGAATCCTGAAGCTTGGAAGGATCTTGAAATAGTTGCGGTTAATGACCTTGCAAAAGCGGGTACGTTGGCGCACCTTTTCAAATATGATTCTGTGCACCGGACTTTTGCGGGAGAGGTTAAGAATACTGACAACTCTATTACGATCAATGGAAGGGAAATAAAAATTACCTCGGAAAAGGATCCTGCAAATCTTCCGTGGAAAGCTCTCGGTGTTGATATTGTTATAGAATCCACCGGAAGATTCACTGATAAAGAAAAAGCAGTTGCGCATATCTCCGCGGGAGCAAAAAAAGTTATCATTTCCGCCCCTGCAAAGAATGAGGATATTACTATCGTTCTTGGCGTAAACGAAGGAAAATATGATCCGGCGAAGCATCATATTATTTCTAATGCGTCTTGCACTACCAATTGTTTGGCTCCGATGGTAAAAGTACTTATTGACAGCTTTGGTGTAAAAAGAGGGTTGATGACCACTATACACTCTTATACCAATGACCAGAGGATTTTGGATTTCGAACACAGCGACTTAAGAAGGTCAAGAGCTGCTGCACTTTCTATGATTCCTACCAGCACCGGTGCGGCAAAAGCGGTCGGGTTGGTATTACCCGAAATGAAAGGCAAACTTACCGGTTTTTCTATGAGAGTACCGACTCCTAACGTTTCTGTTGTGGATCTGGTAGCCGAGCTTGGAAAGAATGCCACAACCGAAGAAGTAAATGCAGCCCTTAAAAAAGCTTCAGAAGGTCAGATGGGTAAGTATCTTGAATATTGCGACAAACCGCTGGTTTCGATCGATTTCTGCGGTAATCCGAAATCTTCTATCATTGACGCAATGTCAACAATGTCAATAGAAGGTAACATGGTAAAAGTTCTTTCCTGGTATGACAATGAATGGGGCTACTCTAATAGAGTAGTTGAGCTTTCCCAGATGGTAGCAAAGAAACTATAATAACTAATATAGTAAACGGTTATCCCCGTGCAGGCCTTAAAACCTGCTCGGGGCTAACGTAGGTAATACAAATAAAATAACTAAGATTTAAGTTCTAAGCACTAAACAAAAAAAAATATTTAAGCACTAATTATTAAACAAAGAAAGGCGGAAAGGTTGTAGTTTAATGATTAAAAATTGATTCTTAGTAATTGTTTAGGATTTAGAATTTAGTTATTAGTGATTGATTTTTAGGGGGACAACATGGAAAAGCTTTCAATAAGGGATATTAATGTAAAAGGCAAAAGAGTTCTTGTTAGAGTTGATTTTAATGTACCTCAAGATGAAAATATGCAAGTTAGAGATGATACCAGAATAAGAGAAGCTTTAGTTACTATAAAATATATTATTGATAACGGGGGAAAAGCAATACTTGTCTCTCATCTCGGAAGGCCTGACGGAAAAATAGTTGAAAAATTAAGAATGGCTCCGGTTGCCGCAAAATTACAGGAACTTTTAGGTAAACCTGTTCTGACTGCAAAAGATTGTGTCGGAGAAGAAGTTATAAAAATAGTTAGCGGGATGAAGGACAGAGATGTTCTACTCCTTGAAAATGTCAGATTCCACGCCGAGGAAGAAGAAAATGATCCTGCATTTAGCAAACAACTTGCCGATCTGTGTGATATATATGTTAACGATGCTTTCGGGACTGCGCATAGAGCTCATGCCTCAACTGAAGGCGTTACAAAATTTGTAAAACAGGCTGCAGCCGGCTTTCTAATTGAAAAAGAGATTAAATATCTGGGGATGGTTCTTGAAAATCCCACAAGGCCCATACTTGCGATAATCGGCGGAGCGAAAATATCATCCAAGATTGATTTACTTAATAATCTTATAAGTAAAGTTGACAATCTGATAATTGGCGGAGGAATGGCATATACTTTTATGAAGGCACAGGGAAAAGGAATAGGAAAGTCCCTGCTTGAAGCCGATAAAGTTGAAGTAGCAAAGGATATTCTCGAAAAAGCTAAAACAAAAGGCGTTAATATATATCTTCCGGTAGACCACATTGTTTCGAGCACAAAAGATAATCCTCATAACATTGAATGTGTTAATGAAATACCTGACAATATGATCGCTTTTGATATCGGGCCTAAATCCATAGCTGAATTTGAAAAAGTTGTAAAAATATCAAAAACTATATTTTGGAACGGTCCTCTGGGCTTGTTTGAAGTTGATGCTTTCGCAGCCGGCACTATTGCAATAGCAAAAGCAATTGCAAACAGCGGAAATGTGTCTGTAGTCGGAGGCGGGGATTCTGTTTCTGCCATTAAAAAAGCGGGAGTAAAAGCAAAAATAACCCATATTTCTACGGGCGGAGGAGCTTCACTTGAATTTATTGAAGGAAAAGAGCTTCCCGGTATAGCGGCTTTAATAAATAAATAATATTATGGGAAATCAAAGATTTCCTGAATGGTTAAAAAAAAGGTTCCCAAACAACAGCAAATATAATGAAACTTACAATTTATTAAAGAAAAGCGGCTTGTCTACGGTTTGTGAGAATGCAAGATGCCCGAATATAGGCGAATGTTTTTCAAAAAAAACAGCTACTTTCTTGATTTTAGGGAATGTTTGTACCAGGGGTTGCTTGTTCTGTGATATAAAGATCGGTAAACCCGGTCTGCCGGATCCAGAAGAACCAAAAAAAGTTCTTAGTGCGGTAGAAAAACTTGGACTTAACTATGTAGTTATAACCTCGGTCACTAGAGATGATCTGCCTGACGGGGGTGCAGAGCATTTTAAAAGAGTTATAAATGCTTTAAAAAAGCTGAAAGGACTAAAGATAGAAGTTTTAATACCGGATTTTAACGGAAATACCGGTGCTCTGGAAAAAATTGTAAAGGCGAAACCTGTAGTTATAGGTCATAACATTGAAATGGTAAAAGAGCTCTACGGGGCTTTGAGACCGAGTAACGCTCAATATGAAAAATCTTTAAAGGTCTTAAAAGAATTAAAAATACTTGATCCGGATTGTATCACAAAAAGCGGTTTTATGGTGGGGCTTGGAGAAACTGACGAACAGATCTCGGCCCTTATTGACGATATATGTGCCACAGGGTGTGATATTCTAACGATTGGACAGTATTTACGGCCTTCGAAAGGAAGGGCGGAAGTAAAGGAGTTTGTCTGTCTCGGACGTTTTGAAACTATGAAACAGGAAGCCTTGTCAAAAGGTTTAAAAACTGTTTATAGCGGGCCTTTTATCAGGAGTTCTTACAGAGCGCTAGATTTGTATAAGGAAACCAAACATGAATAGTTTACAGAACGTAAAATTTATACTGAGCACTAAAGTCAGGCTTGCGGGGTTGAAATGAGCCTGGCCGTTGTAGGTTCGATTGCTTTAGATACGGTGATTAATCCTTTCAAAAAAGCTGTGGATGTTCTTGGAGGGTCCGGAACGTATTTTTCTTATGCTGCAAGTTATTTTAACAGGGTAAAGCTTGTCGGAGTTGTCGGTAAAGATTTCCCTGCTAAACATCTGCAAAGCATGAAAAAACGTAATATTGATTTGGAAGGCCTCACCACCGCTGACGGATTGACTTTCAGATGGACGGGTGAATATAAATTTGACATGAATATAAGGGAAACAAAGAAACTTAATCTCGGCGTATTTGCCGATTTTAAACCGCGATTACCGGAATCCTATAAAAAAGCTAAATATTTATTTCTTGGCAATATTCATCCGGCTCTTCAGCTTGATGTGCTAAAACAGATGAAGGCCCGGCCAAAAATAGTTGCCTGCGATACAATAGACTTTTATATTAAGACGGATTATAATAACCTGCTTAAAGTCTTAAAAAATGTTGATATTTGTTTCTTTAACGATTCTGAAGCCAGAGAAATCTCGGGAGAATCTAACCTTTTTAAGGCCGGTAAAAAGATTTTAAAACTTGGCCCCAGAATGGTGGTCATAAAGAAAGGCGAACACGGATGTATTATTATATCTGACAGTTGGCATTTTCTTGCACCTGCATATCCTCTTGAAAGTGTCTTTGATCCGACAGGCGCCGGAGATTGTTTTGCCGGAGGCTTTATGGGATATATCTCTTCCGTTAATAAAATAAACGAAGAAGAAATAAAAAGAGCGCTTATTTTTGGAACAGTTACTGCTTCCTACTGCGTAGAAGATTTTTCTATTGACAGGTTCCTAACTTTAAATATGGCAAAGGTAAACGAACGTTTTAGGGATATAAAGAAGTTTACACACTTTGAAGCTTTCTAAAGAGGGATTATTATGTTTGAACAGTCAAAAAGAATAAAAAGCTTACCGCCTTACGCGCTTGGCGCGGTTAAAGGCCTTATGCAGGAAGAAAGAGCTAAAGGCATCGATGTCATTGACCTTGGAATGGGGAATCCTGACAAACCGACGCCCCAGCATATAGTTGATAAACTTTGCGAAGTGGCAAGAGACCCAAAGGCCCATAGGTATTCCGTTTCCAAAGGACTTTCCGGTCTTCGAAAAGCTGTTTCTTACAGATATAAAGAGGACTTTAACATAGATCTTGATCCTGAAAGTGAAGTAATAGCTACTATAGGTGCAAAAGAAGGGATCTCGCATCTTGCGATGGCTTTACTTGGTGACGGAGATCAGGCGCTGGTGCCTAATCCGACATATCCTATACATCTTTATTCAATTGTAATAGCAGGCGGCAAGGTTATCAGCATGCCTCTTTTAAAAGAGAACAATTTTGTAATTGATCTTAAGAAGATCAAAATGGATCAATATTTTCCCAAACCAAAAGTTTTACTTCTTAGCTATCCTCATAATCCCACTACGGCAACAGTTGATCTCAAATTCTTTGAGGATGTTGTAGCTTTTGCCAAACAGGAAAACCTTATAGTTATCCATGACTATGCGTATAAAGATCTCCATTTCGACGGTTATAAACCTCCGTCTTTTTTACAGGTAAAAGGGGCAAAAGATGTCGGAGTGGAGTTTTACTCTTTAACAAAGTCGTACAATATGGCAGGCTGGCGTATTGCATTTTGTCTGGGTAACCCGAAAGTAATATCTGACCTTGCAAAGCTAAAAGGTTATATGGATTACGGTATTTTTACGCCTATTCAAGTGGCAGCTATTACGGCTTTAAAAGGTGACCAAAAATGTGTTGCTGAAATAGCGGATGTTTACCGGGTACGGCGTGATGTTCTGATTGACGGTCTGGGAAAAGCCGGTTGGAATATTCCTAAACCTAATACTACAATGTTTATTTGGGCGGAAATTCCCGAGAAGTTTAAAAGTATGGGTTCCGTCGAATTCAGTAAGTTAATATTGCGTGAAGGTGCTGTAACAGTTTCTCCGGGTATAGGGTTTGGAGAGTACGGGGAAGGTTATGTCAGGTTCGCTCTCGTGGAAAACGATGAAAGAATTAAACAAGCGGTTCGCGGGATAAGAAAAGTGCTGGAAAGAAAATGAATAAAATGCAAAAAGTAAATATAAACAAGGAAAAATGCAAGAGTTGCGGTTATTGTATCCTTTACTGTAATAAAAGTAATTTAGCTTTATCGAAATCTTTCAACGCTAAAGGTTATCTCTTTGTTGAGTTTGATGATAAAGAAGGTAAATGTACCTCCTGCGCTTTGTGCGCTTTGATGTGTCCTGAAGCTGCTATAGAGGTGTATAAGGAAGAAAAGAAATGACAACAGGAATTAATAAAAAAATACTTATTAATGGTAATGAAGCAATTGCTGAAGCAGCAATTTTAGCCGGCTGCAGGTTTTATGCCGGCTATCCGATAACCCCGCAAAATCAAATACCGGAATATATGTCCTGGAGAATGCCGGAAGCCGGCGGAGTTTTTATACAGGCAGAAAGCGAATTAGCCGCTATTAATATGGTGTTCGGAGCTTCTTTGACCGGAACCCGGGCAATGACCAGTTCATCAAGCCCCGGAATATCTTTAAAACAGGAAGGTATTTCTTATATGGCTGGCTGTGAATTACCGGGAGTAATTGTAAATATGCAGCGCGGCGGTCCCGGACTCGGCAATATTCAGGGTTCGCAAGCGGATTATTTTCAGGCAACTAAAGGCGGCGGGCATGGAGATTATAAAATGCCTGTGCTGGCTCCTTCAACAATACCGGAAGCGATAGAACATGTAATGGATGCTTTTGATCTGGCAGATAAGTACAGGACACCTGTAATGATACTTTCTGACGGAATTCTTGGACAAATGATGGAAGCTGTGGAATTTCCGGAGTACAGACCTAAAATGAAGTTGCCAAAAAAAGACTGGATCCTTGACGGAGCAAAAGGAAGGGCCCCGAGGTCCATATTTTCGTTAATGATGCAAAATCCTACTATATTGGAAAAACATAATTGGAAACTTTCCGAAAAATTTAAAAAGATGGAAGTCGAAGTACGCCATGAAACATACCATACGGAAGATGCCGAAATACTGATTTGCGCATACGGCATTATGGGCAGAATCTGTAAAGGCGCTGTTGATATGGCAAGAAAAGCGGATATTAAAGCAGGTTTATTCAGGCCGGTTACAGTATGGCCCTTTGCTTCAGATATTGTATCAGAGCTTGGGAAGAAGGCAAAGAAAGTTCTTGTTGTGGAATTAAATCTCGGCCAGATGGTCGAGGATATCCGTCTGGCAGTGGAAGATAATAAAAAAATATCTTTCCACGGCAGGCCGGGCGGGGCAGTTGCAACAAAAGAAGAAGTATTTGAAAAAATAAAGGAACTCGCAAAATGAAAGTAGTCTACAAAAGACCTGAAAGTCTGAAAGAAGCGGCAAATTCCTATTGCCCCGGATGCGGGCACGGACTCGTGCACCGTATAGTTGCGGAAGTAATAGACGAACTTGATGTCCGGGAAAAAACTATCGGGATAGCCCCGGTGGGCTGCGCCGTATTTGCTTACGATTATTTTAATTTTGATGTAACTGAAGCGCCTCATGGCAGACCGCCGGCGGTAGCTACCGCTATTAAACGCTGTTTGCCTGACAGGATAGTTTTTACTTATCAGGGCGACGGTGATCTTGCTTCAATAGGTACCAATGAAATCATACATGCCGCTAATAGAGGCGAAAATATAACAGTCATCTTTATTAATAATGCTAATTATGGAATGACCGGCGGTCAAATGGCGCCGACAACATTAGCAGGTATGAAAACGACTACAACTCAGAGTGGCAGGGATGTCAAAGTTGCCGGATATCCTCTCCGGGTTTCCGAACTTTTATCTTCAATTGAAGGTGCGGTTTACATAGAACGTGTTACCGTTATAGATCCTGCTAATGTTATTAAAGCAAAAAAAGCCATTAAGAAAGCTTTTCAAAATCAGATAGACAAAGTCGGGTTTTCCTTTGTTGAAGTTCTTTCCCCCTGTCCTATCAACTGGGGACTTAAACCTTTAGATGCCTTAAAGTTCGTTAAAGAAAAAATGATGGATTATTATAAACTGGGAGTGATTAAAGACAGCAATGGAAGCAAAGAAAGCAAGTACAGTCGACAAAGTAAGAGAAGAAAAGAACGTAATATTGAAAATGAATTTATCAGCGCCATCAGCTTTTAAAATCAGCGATATCACCTGCTGAAAATTGTAAGAAAAACAGGAAAAAGGCTGAATAGATGGAAGAAAAGAAAAAGGTAGGAAAATGAAATGGAGAACAACGTAATCATCTGCGGCAGCGGGGGACAAGGTGTACTGCTTGCGGGTACAGTGCTTTGCAAAGCAGGGCTTTTAGAAAATAAATATGTTACCTGGCTTCCTTCTTATGGCGCGGAAAAGCGGGGCGGGCTTTCTTATTGTGCTGTGGTAATTTCTGATGCACCTATTGCTTCACCTGTGATCGGAAGGCCGGAGGTTATAATTGCGCTGGATAATATAGGCTTTGATAATTATGAGAATTCCCTTGCCGATAAGGGGTTGATTATTTTAAACTCTTCTCTTATTAAAAGAGAAGTAAAACGTAAAGATGCTGAATTATATCAAGTTCCTATTACTGATCTTGCAAGAGAACTTGGAAATGCAAGAATAACTAATATGCTGGCGCTTGGCGTTTACGCAGGAAAAACTAAAGTTGTTAAGATTGCATCAATTATTGAGGCTATGGAAAGTTATGCCTCTGAAAAATACAAAGAACTTGTTGCAATAAATAAAAAAGCTATCGAGAAAGGTTATGAGATCGGGAAAAAGTAATGACAAATTGAGATCTGAAAGGAACAACATGCAGGTATGCACCGAAAAGTTGAAGTTCAAGACTACAGGTAATTTAGATGTAAAAGATATTACAAATCTTATTGACAGGGCGGTGCAGGACTGCGCAATGAATACCGGAACGGTAACGATCTTTGTTCCCGGGGCTACCGGTGCGCTTACAACAATAGAGTACGAACCCGGACTTGTGACTGACCTCAAAGAGTTTATGGAAAAGATAATTCCGGAAAATGATAAATACAAACATAATGTAACACATTCAGATAAAAATGGGCATTCTCATATCAGAGCCACTCTCCTTGGACCTTCACTTGTAGTGCCTTATACCGATAAAAAACTTCTTCTCGGTATATTTCAACATATAATCTTTCTGGATTTTGACAACCGCCCTCGCGACAGGGAAGTGATCCTTCAAATCATGGGCAAGTGAAAAGAAGCAAGGGAAGCAAAGACAGCAAATAAAGCAAGTACAGGAAGTAAAAAAAGCCTGGTCGCCGGTATCTGGGTGAGCAGTCCACCACTCTTTAGTGGTGAGACCTCGCTAAGGGCGGGTCCGCCAACGCTTTATGGCGGAAAGTAAAGCAGGGGAAGCAAGAGAAGCACAAACAGCAAATACGGCAAATACAGGAAGCAAAAAAAAGCCTGGTCGCTGGTATCTAGGCGAGCAGTCCGCCAACGCTTTGTGGCGGAAAGTAAAGATAAAGCAAATACGTTAGTAACGTGATAACGTGAAACGTTTTAACGTAACTTCTTAAGGTACGGTTCAGGTGGTCAGTGATCAGGATAAAAATAAATTTATAAAGTGCCTCGAAGAAATTACTGCTTTATTGATTAAAACAGATCCGGCCGGACTTATGAGCGGCTGTCCTGAAGATGAATATGACCCGGAAGCCTGCAGGATTTTGGTTACCATTACCAAATTCAAACTTAAAGAAGAAGTTATCAGAGAAATCAGCCGTGATTTTAAAGACTCCTTAGGAATATCCAACGTAGGCCATATAATCGGCGAAGAAGTGTGGAAGATCAAGGAAAAGTATGAAATATAGTTCATAAAGTTTATAAGGTTTGTAAAGTTGTATTCAGATGAGTCTTTATATATAGCCTAATCAAGATAAAAATCAAGAATATTTGTTTTTAATATAATAACTATCAAGATTTTAGACTTTTAAAGACCTTTATGGACTATTACAGACTTTTATAGACTTTGTTCTACTTCCATGCTAAAATAACCTATCTCAATAAAAAGGAATATGTATGCAGAAGAAACCTATTTTACAAGTCGCTTTAGACTTTGTTGATATGCACCGCGCACTTTTAGCGGCTAAAGAGGCGGTTGCCGGCGGAGCTGACTGGCTGGAAGCGGGAACACCGCTTATTAAGGCAGAAGGTTTAAATGCCATTCGCGAACTTAAAGCAAAGTTTCCCAATAAAGTTATAGTTGCGGATATGAAAACAATGGATGCAGGGCGGGCAGAAGTTGAGATAGCGGCTAAGGCGGGAGCGAAAGTCGTTGATGTACTGGGTGCTGCTGCTGATTCTACTATTTCAGAGTGTGTTGAAGCGGCAAAAAATTATGGGTGTGAAGTTGTCGTTGATATGATAGCTGTAAAAGATGTTGTGAAAAGGGCTATAGAGGTTGAAAAACTTGGTGCAAATTATATAGCCATTCATACTTCCATAGATGACCAAATGCGGGGTAAGTCTCCCTTTGAAATATTAAAACAAGTAACAGCTGCAGTGAAAATACCTGTAGCGGTGGCTGGCGGGATAAATTCTGAAAATGTTGTTGATGCTGTTAAGGCGGGCGCGAGTATAGTGATAGTCGGCGGCTCAATTACAAAAGCAAAAGATGCAAAGAAAGCTGCGGCGGATATAAAAAAAGCAATGTCATCGTTAAAGAAAATTGAAACGACTTTGTTTAAAAGAGGCGGAGAGGCTGATATCTTGAAGATATTAAAGCAGGTTTCAACCGCTAACATCTCTGATGCTCTTCATAGAACTCCGTCGCTCCCGGATATAAAGCCTGTTTTAAACGGTCTAAAGATGGTCGGCCAGGCTGTTACTGTAAAAACTTATCCCGGTGACTGGGCAAAACCCGTAGAAGCAATTGATATAGCAAAACCCGGTGAAGTGATAGTTGTTGATGTTGCAGGAGTCGGTCCCGCAGTTTGGGGAGGACTTGCAACGACCAGCTGTGTAAGAAAGAAGATCGGCGGCGTGGTCATCAATGGCGCTATCAGAGATACTGAAGAGATTAAAAACTTTAAGTTCCCGGCTTTTTCTAAACTAATCATGTCAAATGCCGGAGAGCCTAAAGGTTTTGGCGAAATTAATATCCCGATAACAATATCCGGAGTAAAAATATTCCCCGGAGACTGGATTGTCGGTGATGACGATGGAGTAATAGTTATCCCAAAAGAAAAAGCCGTTGAATACGCAAATAGAGCAATGGACGTTCTAGAAAAAGAAAACCGCCTAACAAAAGAGATCCTTGAAGGCAGCACCCTGTCTTCCGTAATGGATTTATTAAAATGGGAAAAAAAGTGACATTAATTCTCCAATCGTAATATAAAAGAATTAATGTCATCCCCGAGTGCTTTTATCGGGGATCCAGCGTCTTTTTTTGTAATTTTGTGTTTTTAAAACAGTTCCGTATTTAAGGCAAAATAAATGAAAAATAAATATTTTTCCACAATAATTTTGTCTACACTCGTTTTCTTCACATTTTCTTGCCGTACTATCCAGCTTAAAGATAATTCTGACGTAGTGGATACTTCCAAAAATATTAATATTGTACAGTCAGTGCAAATCACTCCTGAAAATATCATTTTAACCCCGGAAGTAAAACCAGCCCCGGAAAAACCACCGGTTATTATTACTCCTGAACCGGCAAAACCTTTGCCCGTGCCTGCACCAAAAACCGCAATGGAAACACTTAAAGCTGCTCCCGCAAAAGTTATAGATATTTCCAATAAAATAGCTGAAAAAGTCAAAGTAGAAACAAAAAACTCCCTTGACTACTGGCCCTTGCTACTTATTCTCTTTGTCGTAATAATTTTCGGGTACTTTATGTATGACACCAAAGAACAAAAACCTGTAAAGCGGACAAAGAAAAAAGTAAATAAACCGGTAAAAACCTCGAGAAAGTCTAAAAAATAGTCTAAATTTGGATATTCTTGCCGTATTTCGTTAGCTTTATTCCAATTGACTTTTCTTCAATTGCTATGCTAAAATACTCAAGATTTCTTTGTATTTACTTACTCTTTTTAGAAATGGGGTATTTGTGAAATACGAGCTTCAGTTAAAGAACATAAAAGAAGGGTTCCGGAAGGATGTCGAAAGGCTTAGCCAGCAAAAGATATCCAACTGTTATCAATGCGGAAAATGTTCCGCGGGATGTCCTGTGGCTTATGCTATGGAATACCCTCCCACAATGGCTATGCGCATGATTCAGCTTGGTATGCATGACCGTTTAATGTCTGCAAATACCTCCTGGTTTTGCGTTTCCTGTGAAACCTGCACTACTCGTTGTCCCAGAGAGATTGATATAGCAAAGGTTATGGATACTTTGAAAATAATGGCACAGGCGGGAAAGTACAAACTATCCGATAATGAAATACCGATATTTGACTGGATATTCCTTAAATCAATCGAATTAACAGGAAAAATATACGAAATAGGGATGATAGGGGCGTATAATATGCTCTCATTAAATCCTTTTAAAGATGTATTCCCGATGGGAGTCAAGATGATCCTTAAGGGTAAAATTAGTTTTATACCTCATCTGATATACAATCCCTTTGAAATGATAAAAAACATCAGAATGTTCAAGAGAATAAAGAAAAAAGACAGGGAAAGGATATACGAAAAGAATGCTTAAAGTTGCTTACTTCCCGGGTTGTTCGCTTTCATCCACTGCGAAAGAATATGATGTTGCTACGCGGTTGGTTTGTGAAGACCTGGAAATAAATCTGGTTGAAATTCCTGAATGGACCTGCTGCGGGGCCACTACTGCTCATATTACTTCCGAACTGACAGCGGCAGCTTTACCTGCAAAGTCGCTTATCTGGGCAGAAAAACACAATATGCCTATTACTTCTCCTTGTTCTGCTTGTTTTTCCCGTTTAAAGATGGCTCATCTCAATATGGAGAAAGATGCAAAACTTAAAAAAGAAGTTGAAGAGGTGACAGGAGAAACTTACAACGGTAAAGCTGAGGTCTTACATCTTACACGCGTAATGCTTGAAAAATATGGTTTGGAAAATATTAAAGCAAAAATAAAAAAGCAGCTTAAAGGTCTAAAGATTGCCTGCTATTACGGCTGCTTGATGACCAGGCCCGCTGAGGTTTGTGAGAACGATAGAGTGGAAAATCCGATGATCATGGATAATCTTGTAGAAGCTCTCGGAGCTGAATCTATAAAATGGTATTATAAAACCGAATGCTGCGGCGCAGCGTTTTCTCTTACAAAAACAGAGATCGTAAGGAAACTTTCCGGTGATATTTTAAAAGAAGCGAAAGCTTGCGGAGCTGACCTGGTAATGGTCGCATGCCCGCTCTGCCACAGTAATCTTGATGCAAGACAGCCGGAAATATCTAAGTTGTTAAAAACAAACCTTAATATACCTGTTCTTTATTTTACCCAGGTTATGGGACTTGCGCTTGGTTATGATTATATGGACTTAATGATGAATAAACATTTTATTGACCCGAAACCGCTGCTTAAAGCAAAAGGAATATTATAATGGCCAGGATCGGAGTTTTTGTCTGCCATTGCGGCACAAATATCGCGGGGGTAGTCGATGTAACCCGTGTTGCAAAATATGCCGAATCATTACCCGGTGTCCGTGTTGCCGTTGATTACAAATATATGTGTTCTGATCCGGGACAAAATACGGTCATTGAGGCAATTAAAAAATATAATCTGGATAGGATTGTTGTTTCCGCATGTTCTCCCAGAATGCACGAAGGTACTTTTAGAAAAACAATGGAACGGGCCGGGTTAAATCCTTATTTAATGGAAATGGCAAATATCCGCGAACATGTTTCGTGGGTGCATGGTGACGACAAAGAATTAGCAACGCAAAAAGCTATGAAAGTGATGGAGATGGCGGTTGCGAAAGTAAGACGCAGTGAAGCGCTCTCCAAGATGTATGCTTCAATAGAAAAGCGTGCTTTGGTTATCGGCGGCGGTATTGCCGGTATTCAAGCGGCAATAGATATAGCAGGCGCTGGTTATAAAGTGGTGCTAGTCGAAAAAGAACCTTCTATTGGCGGCCGCATGTCCCAGCTTGACAAGACCTTTCCTACGCTTGATTGTTCTGCCTGTATTCTAACTCCAAAAATGGTTGCAGTAGCGCAGGACCCAAATATTACTCTTATGACCTACGCCGAAGTCGTGGAAGTATGCGGGTATGTCGGACAGTTTGAAGTTAAGATCAAACAGAAAGCAAAATCTGTTAACTCGAAATGCATCGGTTGCGGTGTGTGTGTAACCAAATGTCCCAATAAAAAAGCTTTATCCGAGTTTAACGAAAATCTGGCGCCCAGAAAAGCAATTTACACGCCTTTTCCTCAAGCCGTGCCCAATGTTCCCGTAATAGACAGAGAAACCTGTACTTTCTTCAAAACAGGCAAATGCAAAATTTGCGAAAAAGTCTGCCCTACCGGAGCTATTGACTATACTCAGCAGGATGAAATAATAAAAGAAAAATTCGGAGCGGTGGTCGTTGCTACCGGATTCAACATTTATGATCACTCAAACTACGGTGAATATGGCTATGGCGAGATAAAGGATGTTATTTCCAGCCTGCAATTTGAAAGACTGATCAATTCATCAGGTCCTACTGACGGGCATGTCGTGCGGCCTTCAGATCATAAAGAAGTGAAAAATGTTGTTTTCATTCAGTGCGTGGGTTCACGGGATGAATCAAAACACCGTCCTTATTGTTCAAGAGTTTGCTGTATGTACACTGCAAAACAGGCGATGCTCCTTAAAGATCATTATCCTGAAACACAGTCTTACGTATTCTATATTGATATAAGATCTGCGGGTAAAAACTACGAAGAGTTCGTACAGCGTGCCCAAAATGATTATGGTGTTGTCTATTTGAGAGGCAGAGTCTCAAAGATCTATGAGCGCGGGGATAAATTAATAGTAAAGGGTGCAGATACTTTATCCGGTGCTCAGGTAGAAGTAGAAGCGGATATGGTAGTCCTTGCAAACGGGCTTGAACCGAAAGCCAACGCAAAAGAGCTTGCCCAGCTTTTCCATATGTCTTATGATCAGTACGGTTTTTATAACGAACTTCATCCGAAACTTGCGCCGGTTGAAACTGCAATTTCCGGTGTTTTTGTAGCAGGCTGCTGTATTTCACCCAAAGATATACCTGATACGGTTGCCCAGGCTTCGGCTACTGCCGCAAAAGTATGCGCTCTCTTTTCAAAAGAAAAGTTAGAAGTCGAGCCTTTAATAGCAAATGTAAATCAATTGACCTGTTCGGGTTGTGAAACCTGTTACAACGTCTGCCCGTACAGTGCGATTGAAATGGAAGATAAAGAAGTTAAAAGAGGCGATATGCGCCACGTCGCTAAAGTACTGGAAAGCGTATGTAAAGGCTGCGGTGCCTGTGTCGGCTCTTGCTATTGTAAAGCAGTAGACCTGAAAGGTTTCTCCGATAGACAGGTGATGAATCAGATAGAAGCAGCGACAACGGAATTAAGTACTAGTGACTAATGACTATTTTAGGAGTCATGATCTTATAAATATGGCGGGAGCTTTTACCCGCTACAATAAATAGTCAGTAGTCATTAGTACTTAGTCATTAAACAGAAGGTGGTTATGGTAGACGATAAGAAGAAGCTCAACGTAGTCGGTTTTCTCTGCAACTGGTGTTCTTACGCCGGTGCGGATATGACCGGGCTCGGAAGGAATATTTATCCTTCTAACATTAAGATCATTCGGATTCCCTGCACGGGAAGAATGGATCCTATGATGATAATTGAGGCGTTTCATAACGGAGCGGATGGAGTTCTTGTTTCCGGTTGTCACCCAGGAGATTGTCACTACAGTGAAGGTAATTTTTACTGGAGACGGCGTTATCCTCATTTAAAAAGCTTGCTCGAGCATTTTGGAATTGATAAAAGAAGATTCCACGCGAGCTGGGTTTCAGCTTCTGAAGGTAAGAAATTTGCGGAAGTAGTAAAAAAAGTAGTAGCTGAGGTAAAGGACTGGCAGGAAAATGGATAAAGAATTACAGGAACTGATAAAGAAACTTTTAACCGAGAAAAAAGCGGAGTGGGCTATCGGTTATGAAAAAGCTTATGATGAATTTTCTACGAGACCGGCATTTGTAGCTGATCCGGGTGATACTTCACGCTTGATATTTAATAAATATTGTATTAATAATCTGGGTTTATACCTCACGAAACTTAAAAAGAACAAGCTTGCGGTGGTCTGCAAAGGTTGTGATATAGCTACAGTTTTTGAGTTAATCAGGGAAAAACAGTTCAAAAGAGAGAATGTAATTATAATCAGTGTGGCGTGTGATGGTGTCCTGGATAAAAGAACAAATAAACTTCTGGAAAAGTGCGAGAACTGTCAGGTTAAGCAGCCGAAAGGCGGAGATTTTACTATTGGTACGGCTAAAAATTCCGAAAATCCTAAAAGTTTTGAAGATGTTTCTCTTTTTGAAAAGAAAAGTTCAAAAGAGAAAATGGAGTTCTGGAACAGGCAGTTTGAAAAGTGCATCAGATGCTATGCCTGCAGGAATGTATGTCCGGTATGCTACTGTCCGGATTGTTTTGCCTTGAGAAGCATGCCGGAGTATTTGAGCAAGCACGTGGATGCGAATAAGAATAAGCTGTTTCACATGATTCGGATGCAGCATGTTTTTGGCCGCTGTACGGATTGCAAAGCTTGTGATACGGCGTGCCCGGTAAATATACCTTTAAGCATTCTTACTAAAAAACTTGCAAAAGATGCAAAAGAGTTGTTTAACTATGAAAGCGGAGCGGATACGGATGCAAGACCTCCTCTTTCCACGTATGATGAAGGTGATTCTGAATCTGATATTATGTAAGTCCCGTTAGAAAATGTTACAGACGGGTTGAAACTAAATACGAACGAACACGAGAAGAATAGGTAAATTTAGAGTCCTGTGTATTGTGATTTTCTAACGGGATAAACGGGAGAATATGGCTTATTTAATTTCAAAAGAAAACATAAAAGAATTGTTAAATGCCCTGATAGCGGCGAAAATTGTTTACGCTCCTAAAAGGGATGCCGAAGACACCGTATTATTTGGAAAACTATCGAATGCTTCCGAATGGCACGGAGATTCACTGCTTACGCATACTACTGCAAAAGATAAGGTGTATTTACAATCGGAAAGGTTTTTTAAGATAAAAAAAGATAAGAACGGAGTTACTATCGAAGATCCTGCTGAACCGGAAGAGATAGTTATTTTCGGCTGCCGTCCTTGTGACGCAAGAGGGTTTGATGTTATTAATAAGCTCTTTAATTGGAGTGATTTTGTTGACGAATATTACACAAAAAGAATGGCGAAAACTACTATTGTCACTATTTCCTGCGAAAAGCCGGAGAGTACCTGTTTTTGTACTTCCTTTGTTAAGGGTAGTCCCGTTAACGAAACAGGAAGCGACTTATTGTTGACACCTCTAAAAAACGGGAAATACCTTGCGGAAGCATATTCTGATAAAGGAAAGAAAGTAATAAATGACAATTCTAAGTATTTTGCTGAAGCTTCTGAGACCGATGCAAAAGAGAAAGAAATATTTAAGGCTGCTTCTGAGTCGAAGATAGTAAAGAAACTTGACCTTTCGGCGATCAAGAAACTTATGGAACCTGCTTTTGAATCGGCTTACTGGGATACGGTTCATTTACCCTGTGTAAAATGCGGGGCCTGCACTTTTGTATGCCCTACTTGTTTCTGCTTTGATATTACCGAAAAAGCTTTTGATAATATAAATTCGGAAAGAGTGAGAAGCTGGGATACGTGTATGAGCGAGATCTTCACCAGAATGGCAGGCGGGGTCAATCCCAGGTCAGACACAAAAAAACGCTTCAGACAGAGGTTTATGCATAAATTCAATTACCATGTTGATAATTTTAAAGAAGAACTCTGCACGGGTTGCGGCCGATGTATTAAAGCCTGCCCGGTCAGTATAGACCTTAGAAAAGTGATAGAGGGAATAAAGTAAAACAATAACTAAGGTCAAAGCACTAAACGGAAGGAAGTATAATAAATATAATTTCAATGATGTAGTTTAAGTATTGTTTTATTAAGTATTAGTAATTGTTTAAAATTTAGTGCTTAGATCTTAGTGATTTGTTTTCTTTTTAAAGCGATAGTGTTACAGAAAAATGTTTATTACAGGAGTGTTATGACGGGCAATATATATAAGCCTCATATTGCAAAGGTAGTCGATATTAAGGTTGAAACCGGCGACATTAAAAGTTTCAAATTTCAATTTGTGGACCAGGCTGCTCAAAAAGAGTTCACCTGGAAAGCAGGTCAATTTTTGATTCTTAATCTTTTTGGTATAGGCGAAGCGGTGTTTACTTTTGCGAACCCGCAAACAAGAAACGAATATATTGAATGCTCTATAAGAAAAGTCGGGCTTATCAGTGAAGCCGTTCATGAACTGGAGATCGGAGATACTGTCGGAATCAGAGGTCCTTATGGGAACTGGTTCCCGTTCGATAACTGGCACGAAAAGAACCTGCTTTATGTGGCAGGCGGTGTCGGTCTGGCTGCTTTAAGATCCCCGATAGAATTTTCACTGGATAACAAAAAAGATTTTAAAAATATTACGATTCTTTACGGCGCGAGAAGCCCGATGGATCTTTGCTATAAAGATAAGTTCTCGGATTGGGAAAAAGTAAAAGACACGCAAATGATACTGACTGCCGATAAAGGCGCTGATGGCTGGAAACATAAAGTCGGATTTGTGCCTGCAGTATTAAAAGAAGTACACCCTTCACCAAAAGATACGGTTGCAATAATTTGCGGACCACCGATAATGATTAAGTTTGTTCTTAAAGAACTTCTGGATCTCGGCTTTACTCCTGAACAAATTGTTACTACACTTGAGATGAAAATGAAGTGTGGTTTGGGTAAATGCGGCAGGTGTAATGTGAAGCATCTTTATATTTGCAAAGATGGACCCGTCTTTACATATGCGCAGCTGAAAGATCTGCCTGATGAATATTAAATAAAAACTAGGTGCCTGATTCTGGGTACTGGGGACTAGGAAAAAGCACAGCGGGTGAATTACTAAGGATTAAGCACTAAATTTAAAACAATAACTAAGGTCAAAGCACTAAGCACTAAAAAGGAAGATGTTTATATAAGTGCAATGATTTTGTTTACAATTTTATTCTTAGTGCTTGGTTTTAAGTTTGTTTAGTGCTTAGAATTTAAATCTTAGTTATTGGATTTACACTGTATCAGTGGAATCTTTTTTGTAAAGGGGGATTGTTTAAATGAAAGTTAAAAAGTCGAAAGTACCTTCGGATATTACTATTGCACAGGGTATAAAGCTTAAACCTATAACTGAAATAGCTTCAAAAATAGGGATTAAAAGAGAAGAACTTGAGCTGTACGGGGATAATAAAGCCAAGGTAAAGCTCGAACTTTTAAACCGCTTAAAAGCAAAACACACCGGTAAATATATTGATGTTACAGCGATCACCCCGACTCCGCTTGGAGAGGGGAAAACAGTAACAACAATCGGATTATCACTCGGGTTGGCAAAAATCGGAAAAAAGGTTATTACAGCAATAAGACAACCGTCACTGGGGCCTGTATTTGGTATTAAAGGCGGGGCTGCAGGCGGTGGGTATTCCCAGGTTGTACCAATGGAAGATTTTAACCTCCATCTGACCGGGGATGTTCACGCGGTTTCTATTGCTCATAACCTTTGTGCAGCTTTTCTTGATAATCATCTTCATAAAGGAAACAAATTTAACATAGATTTAAATCAGATCCTTTGGAGAAGGGTGGTTGACATATCCGACAGGGCTCTGAGAAATGTTATAATTGGTCTCGGCGGTAAAGACGATGGTATTGCAAGACAGAGCGGATTTGATATTTCTGTGGCTTCTGAAGTTATGGCTATACTTGCTTTGACTACAAGTTTAAAAGACTTAAGGCAGCGCCTGGGGCGCATTGTGGTTGCTTTTACAAAAGACGGTAAACCTGTTACCGCTGAAGATCTCGGAGTTGCGGGCTCCATGACAGTGCTAATGAGAGATGCAATAAAACCGACGCTCCTTCAAACCACGGAACATACACCCTGTTTTGTTCATGCCGGTCCTTTTGCCAATATTGCGCATGGAAATAACTCCATACTTGCGGATCAGATGGCTGTGAAACTCGCGGATTACGTTGTCACAGAATCCGGTTTTGCCGCGGATATGGGCATGGAAAAATTTATGAATATTAAATGCCGTTACAGCAAACTTGTACCTAACTGCGTAGTGATGGTTTGTACGGTCAGAGCTTTAAAGATGCACTCGGGGCAATTTACGATAATTCCGGGTAAATCGATTCCGGACGATTTGTTAAAAGAAAATATGACAGCAATTGAAGAGGGGATCTGTAATCTTGAAAAACAGATAGAAAATGCAAAACTCTTTGGCGTTCCTGTGGTTGTCGCTATAAATAAATTCACAACGGACACTGATAAAGAAATTGAATATATCAGACAAAAAGCAATTCAGGCCGGAGCGGAGGATGCCGTACTTTCTGAAGTCTGGGAAAAAGGCGGAGAAGGCGGAAAAGAACTTGCACAAGCAGTGGTTAAAGCCTGCGAAAAGAAATCAAAATTCAAATTTCTTTATCCTCTTGAAGCTTCAATTAAAGAAAAGATTGAAATTATTGCCACTAAGATCTACGGCGCAAAAAATGTTTCTTACACTGCGGCCACTGAGGATAAGATCAAGCTTTATAGCGGTTTAGGCTGGGACAAACTTCCTATTTGCATGGCTAAGACCCACCTTTCCCTTTCTCATGATCCGGCGCTAAAAGGGCGTCCGACCGGCTTTACTTTACCTGTCAGAGATATCAGAGCTTCAATAGGCGCAGGGTTTCTATATCCGATCTGCGGTGACATGAGAACAATGCCCGGACTTCCTTCTGTACCCGCAGGCACAAAGGTTGACATTGATAAAGATGGAAAAGTGGTAGGACTGTTTTAAAAGATATTTACGATTGACGAATGACAATTGACGATTTAAGGTAGGCGGATAAAAACCTCCGCTAAATAAAATATATAAAAATACTATATTGTAAAACGTGAGTAACGTTGTAACGTGTAACGTTCTGAACGGAGGTATGATTGTATCTTAAAAAGTTCAAAAACGGTATTTTGCTTGATAGAAAGACATCGATAAACCTTGAACTTGGTCTTGTGAAAAAGAAAAAGGATCAGTTGACTGCTCTTGGTCTTCATTTGGATGAGGAAGAGGTGTATATTGTTTTAAAAGGTAAAGGCCGTTTGCTTTTGGGTAAAAAGTATAAAAATGTCGGACCCGGAACCGTTGTTTATGTCCCCGCCGGTGTTCCGCATCAGTTCAAAGCTCTGTCAAATGATTTTGAATATATCTATGCCGCCACCTGGCCGGAAGAATTGAAAAAAAAGAAAGGCTCTAGGTCTTAGGGGCTGGGTACTGGGTTTGTATTAATGAGTTATGATATGAATTCAAAGATTTTGTTTAGGATTTAGAATTTAGTCATTAGTGATTGTACTTAAAGGAGGAATCATGTCCATATTTGATCTGGATATAATAAAATCCGAACTGGAAGGTAAGGAAAATGCAAAAAAACTTCTTCTAAAATCAGAAGAAAAAAAGATAATCAATCTTAATATCTGGATTGATAATAAAACCTTAGTGGTAGCTGATGCTTATGTGGTTTATCACAATACTGCAAGAGGGCCCGCTAAAGGCGGGATAAGGATCGATAAAAATGTCACGCTTGAAGAAACCACGGATCTTGCGGAGCGTATGACCTTAAAAACCGCTCTTACAGGTATTCCTTTTGGCGGCGGAAAAACCGGTATTTGCCTGGACAGTTTGAAGCTCGACTCCTATATGAAAAAGGAGATAATGAAAGAACTCGTTCATATAATTAGAGGGGATCTTTCTTCCGGTTACTATATACCTGCTCCTGATATGGGGACTGGTCCAAGAGAAATGGCGGCAATTTATGGAGAACTTCACATTTCAGAATGCGTAACAGGAAAGCCTATAGGAATAGGCGGTCTTCCCGGTAGAAAAGAGGCGACCGGTAGAGGAGTTGCTTTCTCCGCATCTTACGCCTCAAAGAAACTTTTAAAGTGTGACGTAAAAGGTCTTAAAGTAGCGATACAGGGTTTTGGAAATGTAGGAAGCTGGACTGCCTATTTTCTGCAGGAGATGGGGGCTAAAATTGTCGCCGTATCCGATGTTAACGGAGGCTTGTTCAATGCGAATGGTCTGGATATAAAAAAACTTATGGAATACACCAATAAAAACAGATTTGTAAAAGGTTTCGAGGGTGATTCTATTACCAACGAAGAACTGCTCGGCGTTGACGCGGAAATATTAATTCCTGCCGCGTGTGAGAATGTAATTACGAATAAAACCGCGCAAAAGGTAAAAGCAAAACTGGTTGTAGAGGGCGCAAACGGGCCTACTACAAAAGAAGGCGATGAAGTATTAAACAATAAAGGAGTCGAGGTGATTCCTGATTTTCTGGCTAACTCGGGCGGAGTTATCGCTTCTTATATAGAATGGAAGAGCGCAAAATCAGGTTCGCTTACTTCAGCTGAAGAGGTTTTTGAGTTTATTGACAGGACTATTGAGAAGAGTTTCGAAAAATTGCTGGCTCTTTCGAAGAGCAGGGATCTAACCAGCAAAGAAGCAGGTCTGGTTTTGGCGGTACAGGAAGTTATCCACGCCATGGAAAACAGAGGATGGATTTAAAAAGAAATTTACGATTGACCAATGACAATTGACGATTGAAGGAAGGCGGTAGAAGCATCCGCCGGATTATAAAAAACCAAGTTACAAATATTTGTTCGGATGTGTTATAATCGATTCTGGAAATTAGCGGTAACGATATAATTCTTCTGGGACTTAAATGTCCGGAACACAATGCTTGGAGGCATTCATTATGGCAAAAGAATACGCAATAGATATGAAAAAGATCCAAAAAGTTTGTACACCTTTTCGAAAGATGGTTTCTGACAGGTTCCCTGTGCCAAGATCTATTGAAGTTCTAAAAAGACTGAGAAAATACGAGCCCAGGTCTATGTCAGGACAGCCGCTTGCTGTCTGGGACCATGCATCAGGCGTAAATGTATTTGATAAATACGGCAACAAATGGCTGGATTGGAGTTCGGGTGTTCTGGTGGCAAATATAGGACATTCAAACCCTGAAATAAAAAAGGCCATGATCAAACAGATCAATCATAATTTGCTTCATAACTACTGCTTTCCTTCGGAAGCCAGGGCAAATCTCACGGAAAAAATATCCAAACTTCTTCCAAAACCTTTGAAAAAAGTATTTCTTTTAACTACAGGTTCGGAAGCTGTGGAAGTCTGTCTTAAATTAGCCAGAACTTACGGTCAGAAAGTCGCGGATAAAAAGAAAATTGCTATAATTTCTTTCAGCGCCGCTTTTCATGGCAGAACCCTCGGGGCCCAGATGATCGGCGGTTCTCCCGCTCTGAAAGATTGGATCGTAAACATGGATAAGGATTTGCACAATGCTCCTTTTCCAAATTGTTACCGTTGTCCCTGGGGCAAACCCAATTACCAGGGGTGCGACACGGAATGTTTCAATAACTTTTCTAAATTCTTAAATAAAAAGATAGGTGCGAAACCTAAAGACAAAATTGCCGGTATTATTCTTGAAAGCTTCCAGGGCGGCGGCGCTACATTTGCGCCAAAAGGTTTTATGAAACTGCTCAGAAAATTCTGTACGGCAAATAAGATTCTCTTGATCTGCGATGAAGTACAGGCCGGTTTTGGCAGAAGCGGAAAGATGTTCTCCTTCCAGCATTACAATATTGTTCCTGATCTTACGACTTTTGGAAAAGGCATTACAAGTTCTATGCCTCTTTCCGCAGTTGCGGGAAGGCCCGATGTAATGGATATTTATGAAGCAAACACTATGACCAGCACGCATACCGGAAATCCTATATGTGTTGCGGCCGCGACAGCGAATATAGATTATATGTTAAAACATAAAGTAGTTCAGAATGCGGCAAAAGTTGGCGCTGTACTAAAATCCGAGCTTTTCAAAATCAAAGAGAGACACAGCGATATAATCGGAGAAGTACAGGGTGAAGGTATGGTTTACGGGATACATATAGTGAAAGAAGGCTCTAAAGATCCGGATGGCGATCTTGCACACCTTATCTGCGGTAAATGTGTGGAAAAAGGACTGATGGTATTTGCGCCGGTAGGTTTAGGCGGCGGTACGGTAAAGATAGCCCCGCCTCTTATTATGACCATTCCTGCGATTATGGACGGCGTAAAATGCCTGGAAGAGGCAATAACGGAAGCAAAGAGAGAAATACTCGGAGAAGGCGACAATCTTTAACGAAGCTTCCCGCAATATTTTATTTTCTATAACTGTTATTTTTATAATGATAGGTATAGGATTTATTGCCGGAAAGTTGAAACTTATTAAGCAGGAACTGACAGCGGATCTTACAAAGATAGTTTTCAAGATCTCTATTCCCTGTTTAATAGTTGCAAATATGGTGACCACTTACAACCGGGAGATGCTAATGAAAACATTAGCTCTTCCGGTTTTTGCTTTTATTACTATGATCCTTGTTAACCTGCCTATGGGTTTTCTTGCTTCCAGGATCTTCAAGATTAAAGAAGAAAGGCGCAATCAATTTATCTATTTAAATTTGATACAGAACTACTATTACATTTCTTTGCCTCTTGCGTTGTTACTTTTTGGCGACATTGGAGTTGTTTATATCTTTCTTTACAGTTTTATCGCAGACATGGTTTTGTGGACCCTGGGTGTAAGACTGTATGATTCAGGTAAAACTAAGATCTCCTGGAAACAATTCGTTAATCCCGCTATTGTAGCGTTGTTTATCGGTTTCATACTCGCCATGCTTGAGATCAAACTGCCCCAAATAATTATTTCTCCTCTTAAATCTATAGGAAGTATTACAACACCCCTTGCGATGCTAATAACCGGAGCCATTATATCAAATGTTGAAATCCATAACGCAAAAACAATGCTTAGAAGCAAAGACATGGTGTTAACTGTCGCGCTTAAACTTTTTATAGCTCCTGCAATAATAGTATTTTTAACGGGGCTTTTTAACCTTGATCCCGTTGTAAGATCTATAATAGTACTGCAGGCCTCAATGCCTTGCGCTTTCTCGGCAATACTTTTTGCCACAGAGTACAAGAAAGATACGGATTATGCGGCAGCAGGGGCGCTTTTAACAACTGCTATTTCGCTTATAACAATACCGGTATTTTTATATCTCATAAGGTAAAAGACAATGGTTTCAGACATAAAGTCGTTTATAAATCATCTAAGCAGTGACAGCAGTCATTCCAAATGTCTTGTTCATGCCCATTATATCCAGGCTAAAAAAGGGTCTTATTCTGATTTTCCGGAAGGGATATCAGAGTCTTTAATAAATTATCTTCATTTTCAGGGGTTAAAACAACTCTACTCGCATCAGACTGAGGCAATTGAGCTCATACGAAAAAATAAAAATGTCTGTGTTGTAACGCCGACAGCCAGCGGAAAAACTCTCATATATAATATCCCCGTAATTGACAGTATCCTTAAGGAGCCAAATACCCGGGCGCTTTATCTCTATCCTATTAAGGCTCTTGCGCATGACCAGTTTAATACCGTTATGGATTTTAAAAAAGATCTTTTTGCCGGGGATTTTCCTTTAGCTTCTATCTATGACGGAGATACTTCGGCCTATCAGCGTTCTAAAATAAAAAAAGAGTTGCCAAGAATTATACTGACAAATCCGGACATGCTTCATTTTGGTATTTTACCGTATCATGGCGGCTGGATCGAGTTTTTCAAGAATTTAAAATATGTGGTTATAGATGAAGTACATTCTTATAGAGGTGTCTTTGGCTCCCATGTGGCGCATATAATAAGACGTTTAAGAAGGATCTGCCGGCATTATGGAAGTGATCCTGTATTTATCTGTTCCAGCGCTACAATATCAAACGCTTACGAATTTGTTACCGGACTTACAGGGTTGGATTTTGAAATGGTGGAAAAGAACGGCGCGCCTTCTTCCTCAAAGTATTTTTTACTCTGGAACCCATCTGAAAGTCCGTATACGGAAGCGGCTCACCTGCTCAGAGAATGCGTGAGTAATGATATGAAAACGATTGTTTTCACAAAAGCCAGAAAGGTAACGGAGCTGATTTATCAGTGGATCTCTGCGCTTGGTTTAAAATACACAAGTAAGATCGCAGCTTACAGATCCGGATATTTGCCGGAGGAAAGGCGGGAGATCGAAAGAAAACTGTTTTCAGAAGAACTTGTCGGCGTGATCTCAACCTCTGCGCTTGAAGTCGGTATTGATATAGGTGGTTTGGATGTATGTATTCTGGTCGGATATCCGGGCAGTATCATGAGCACGTGGCAGAGAAGCGGAAGGGTGGGAAGAGTAGGCGATGCGCTCGTAATCCTTATCGGGCTTCAGGATGCGCTGGATCAGTATTTTATGACCAATCCCGTGAAATTATTCGAAAAACCGTGTGAATCCGCAGTTGTTGATTTTCATAATCCGGTTATCTCAAAGGCCCATCTGGCCTGCGCAGCTTCTGAATCTCCTTTAGATGTCGAAACTGATAAAGATATTTACGGCGATACATTGCCATATTTCCTGAGCGAGCTGACCAGGGATAACAAACTTCAAAAAAGTAATGACGGAAAATACCACAGTTTTGAAAGACAGCCTTCAAGGTTCTTGTCCATCAGGTCTATTGGAGATTCTTTTGTCGTCGTTGATGCCGCAAAAAATAAAGTAATAGGTGAGGTAGATTATCCCAGAGTACTGCGGGAATGTCATCAGAACGCCATTTACCTGCATTCCGGGAGTCAATATGAAGTTATTGAGCTTGACCTTACCGCAAAAAAAGTAAGAGTAAAGGAAGCGGACGTTGATTATTTTACGGAAACAAGAGCCACCGAAGAAATAGAAGTTATTGATACTTTCAAACAAAAGCAGCTGGGAGAGATAATAATAAAACTTGGGAAAGTCCGGGTTACGGAAAAAGTTGTAGGTTATGTCAGGAAAAAGATATACAGCCAGGTGATATTTGACGAGCATGAACTCACACTGCCTCCGCATATATTTGAAACGGTTTCCATCTGGATGGAGATACCTGATGCTCTTAAAGGAAAGATCATTACGTGTGATATCGGTGATTTTGCCGGGGGTATTCACGCAATAGAACACGCCGTAATATCTATGCTGCCGTTACTTACTCTCTCTGACCGCCAGGATATAGGCGGTGTTTCAATGGAGTTTAACGGGAATCTGAAATGTCCCGCTATATTTATTTACGACGCGCATCCCGGAGGCGTGGGTCTTTCGGAGAAAGCTTATGAATTAGCCCCTGATCTGATGAAGACGACTCTTGAGATGTTAAACAGCTGCCCGTGTGATTTTGGCTGCCCTTCCTGCATACAATCCTCAAAATGCGGGAGCGGTAATAAACCTTTAGATAAAAATGTCGCGATAACCCTGCTAAATAGTTTTATAAACAGTACGGATAAGCTGGATTGTGTTGAATTAGTTCATAAGGATAAAACAGACCTTCTAAAACTTGTTGAAGCCGGTATAGACGAAGAAGATGTAAAACAAAAACTGAAAGGCAAAAACGTCCTGGTTTTCGACGCGGAAACACAAAGAAGCGCCGCCGAAGTCGGAGGCTGGAACAACCCGCATCTTATGGGTCTTGCTGTCGGTGTGGTATATTCCTTTAAAGATGACAAATACTATTCCTTTACCGAGGATAAAGTAAAAGAGATGATAAATATGTTCCTTCAGGCGGATCTGGTAGTCGGTTTTAATATTAAACGTTTTGATTGGGGTGTCCTCCGAGGTTACACCAATATTGATTTTACAAAAATCCCCACTCTTGATATGCTGGATCTGGTTTACGACCAGCTTGGTTTCCGTTTGTCCCTTAACCATTTAAGTTCAGTAAACCTGAACAAAGGAAAATCCTCCGACGGCCTGCAGTCCCTGCAATGGTTTAAAGAGGGTAAAATAGACCTGATAATAGAATATTGCAAACATGACGTAGCCATCACAAAAGAACTTTTCGAATACCTAATCGAAAAACACCATTTCCTTTATAAAACCAAAGACGAAAGAATCCTCCAAATCCCGATCGATCTATCGGTGCTGAGTAAGATTTTATCGTGATGAATTTGGGGGTTGCTATATGAATAGAGAACAATTATAATACATTTATAAAGATTATTACGAGGGGGATTTCATGAAAAAATATATTTTTCTCAAGACAGTTTTATTTTTAACCTTAATTGTTTGCCTTTGCCTATCTGAAGAAGTCAATATTTCAGCAAAAAATATTTACCTTGATACTAATATTGAAAAAGCGGCTTCTTTTAAAACGGAAAGAGATTCAGCTTCAAATGTATGGACAGTAATAGATTCCGAACTTTACAAGTATTCCCCCGACGGACTTAGAAAAATTGCCGATAAAGATTCCGGAATTATACGCATCTGGTGTTTTGATACGTTATATGCTTTGTGCAAACATAAAGATATTTATACTTTGGAAACGGTTGAAGGCGGGAAACTGAAAATACTGGAGAAAAACTCCAAAATATTTAATTTCTTTCTAACAAAGAATGGGAAGAGAATAACTGTTAATATTGACGGGGAAATAAAAATCAATGGTCTTATTAAAGAGCGCATTCAAGGAAAACAATCCGGCGTTGGGCGCATAAATGTCGATTCAATAATGTTCTCTGAAGAGGCATCCGGTAATGTTTGGATCTGGGCCACAGAAAAGACAGCGCATGAGAGCCTTTTCGATAAAAATATCATACTTATTAAGAACAAAAATATTCATAAAATACCGTGCGATAAATTAGGTTTGATAATTGTAAATGACATTTTTGAGATATCAGGAGCTGTTTATATCAGCCAATTTGTTAATGATTTTAAATGTGCAAAGATAAATTACAGTACAAACAATGATGTGCTGGAATTTAAAAAAGATGCTGTTTTTAATGAGAACAGCTTTGTTCCAGTTTTACATCATCATTCAGATGATGGAAAATTATGGGTATTGAGTATGATTGATAAACTTGTCTATGAATTGTTCTATGTTTCCGAGAGTAAGTTCATAAAATATGCTACAAATGTTGTAGAAAATACATTTTATCCTAAAGACCGGCAATATTTTATGCTTGAAGACAATGGTTTTGTGTGGATGCTGAAAGGAGAAGGACGCGGCGTAAATCTAATTCTTCCTGATGGTAAATTGTATTCTTTTGACGCTTCTCAAGGAGTAAATCTTGTAAATATAAAACAAATATTAAAACTTCCTGACGGAAATATTCTTCTTATAAATGATATAAGTAATGGATTGAGGCCAAGTACTCTTTTTCAGATCCTCAAGAAGAACGCTGCCAAAACATTAAGTTCTTTGAAAGTTGAAAAATATTGTGCGGAATTTCAGAATTACGGTAAAGTTATATCTGACAGTAAAAATAATTACTACTGGGACAAAAGAGAATTAAGATTCGGTCATAAAACTCTTTACAAATATGATGGAAAAAATACTGTAAAAGTTGTCTCCGCCTATGATTTTTGGGGCCAAATTGGATCAGTCAATGCAGAGCTCAAGGATAGTTATTTTATATCTTTTGGAATAGACTCGAATGATAGTATATGGTTGGTCTTTGCAAACATGCATGTGGCTATATTAAAAAGTGATGGTACATATATAATAGAGAGTATTTATAAAGCATATCTTGATAAATATAAAGATAATAATAATTTTCAACTGAAACTGATTAATGGAGAAATGGATTTATATTTTTCAGCTCCTGATACTTTATTTATTAAGGGAAAACCATTGCCTGCTAAGTTAACCAGAATGCCTTCAGATGCATTCAGAGAAATTATTACATTTACTGGGAAATCTCCAAATATTGCAAAAGTTTTTAGCAAAACTGACGTCCGTGAGTTGTTTTTGGAGGGATTCAACAAGACTTCTGAAGGAAAAACATATATTACAACGTTAAATAATTTCTCCAAGAAAAGTTATTATGTTTTCGATAAAGACGATTGGGCAAAATCTTATATATCTGAATTAAAATCTGATCCAAAACTTCAAATAAAGGAAGAAAATAAGCTATCTGCTAAAATAAGTAATATGTTTGGAGCTGAAAATATAGGGCAAACCATAGAATGTAAACCGGAAATAGTTATATTTACGCTTAAGAGCCCCGGATTGTTTTTAAAAAAACGTGACTCTATTCACAGGTTAATTAATATTCCCTGGGAGTTTTATAGCGAAGATATAGACTTGAGCGGTACGTTTATTGATGTTTATGACACCCTCTGGATAAGCAACAATGATACTTGGATCAGAATAAAAAAAGAAAATATTCCAAATGTTTTAGAAGAAATTAATATGAGAGATATTAAATCTGGCATGTATGTTAAAAGCAAAAATAGAAAGAGATTTGGAAATTAATCTGATATTGAAGATTATTTTAATGTAAAATGTCATAACTTTTTCAAAGGTGTATGAATGTCGAAAAAAATGGATTCAAATAAAAGAAAGTCCGTCTAAAGGATTACATGATGAATGGTATGATTTTTATAATAGTATTATTAGCTTCATTAGTATCGTCTGCTGAAGATCAGTCGTTATCAATTGTCAGAAATCCTCTTTTAGATGCAAATACTCGAACAGTCTTCATGCGCCCGATTTTAGGTCAGGATGAAACAGTTTGGTATTTTAAGTCGTCGGAAGATGAATCTGATTTTGCTCTGATAGCAGAGGGAAAAAATGGAGCGGAGATAAAGATCCAATCTTTAGGCCGTTTAATAGATCAAACAAAGTCAATAATTCCGTATTTTAAATCCTTAAAAAGACTTTTTCTTGACTCAGAAGGGCGTATTTGGATTATTGTTTTAATAAAAAACGAGACAGTAGACTTTGATTATTTTGCCATTATTTATGATCCTAAAATAGGACGGATACAAACCGGACCGTATGAAGATATTCTTGCTCTTGCCATTGATAAGAACAACGGTAAGATGCATTTTGTTGGAAACGGTAAAACTATTGAGCCATTTGTAAATACTGATGGAACTGTCTTTTATATTTGTCCTGACAAGCCGGTCATGAAAAATATTTCCATTATTTTTTATGAAAAGACAGCTATTAAAGAGTTCAAAGCTTCGCGCTTAAGATACTATCAAAAAGGAAAATGGTGCACTTATTCCTGTGAAATCAGTGGATGGAACGGATTTCAAGCTCCTTTTTTTATTGATAATAATGTCCTTTGTGTTAATGCAACGAAATCCTATGAATCATATAATATCTATTCTTCGGACTGGATAGCATATGATTCAGAGGGACTTCACCCAAAGTACAAAGAATGGAAAACCTATGTTTACACCGGGTCGACCTGGAAGCTTTCGGACAGAAATATTGATCCGGAAATTAATTCGAAAGAAAGAAATGATGTATTGGAATGCTGTGAACTTGTTAATGATAATAATATAATCGGGGCACTTCGATTAAATAATTCCGAAATGATATACTTGTCGAAAGGGTCTGTTCCTGGGAAGGACGGGCTTTATCTAATCAGAGAAAATATTTTATACAGGATTGATCTGGATGTTTCATTTATGGATATTTCTGAATTCGGTGGACGACTAAAAGCATTTAAGTCAAATGGAAAAATATGGGTTTCAAAATACAGGAAGGTTTCTATTGAAGAAGAAAAACAGCATTATTTTGTTTTACTTGATAGTGTTATCAAGGAAAAAGATTTGATCCGTGTTAAATGGTCAAAATTAAAATAAGAGGGAATCAAATTATGAAAAGCAGGGCAATATTTATTATGATAGTATTTGTGTTATGCGGTTATTTGTATCCTGCAGGATCCAAAAATATTGTAGTATTTCCCCTGGAAAATTCAACCGGCAGTGATAAATATGAGTATTTAGGAGTATATCTGAAAGAGCTGGTCACAATCGATTTATTGAATAATAATATTCAGGTTTTGGAAAGAGAAAATCTTGATGAGATCATTAAGGAACAAAAACGAAGTTTAACGGGGGCTTTGCCTGAAGAATTAACTATAAAGGTAGGGAAAATAATAGGTACGGATAATATTGTAACCGGAGGTTTTGTCCTTTCCGGGACGGAGTTGAAAATAAATATTCATATCCATGATGTTGAAACAGCCAAATTACTAAGATCAGAGGAAATAACCGGAAGCCTGGTGGAAATAGTGAAACTTTCCGGAATAATTGTTAAAAAATTACTTAATAATACCGCAGCAAATAAAGAGAACATTTCAAATAAAGTAAAAACAATTGATCCCCGGTTATCAAACGTCGTGAGGTTTTATTATTCCGGGGAATATGATAAAGCCATATTTGAATCCATGAAAATAAAAGAAGGTGACTATTCCTACTACGATTCATTGTTTTTAAGGGCCGAATGTTATTTTGAGTTAAAAGATTACCGGCATGCCATGTTTGATTATGAAAGACTGCTGGGAATAACAATTAACTCGAAAATTGTTCAAATAGTGAAAGAAAAAATAAATATTTGTATGAAAAATATTCCCGGGACAAGGATTGAGGCTAAATGAACAGAACAATTAAATATATTCTGGCAATATTAATAATAATCGCCTGCCCGTATAACGGCTATGCTCAAAGCGAACCCGCGCAAAATAGCAAAAATGTGCGTGATAATTTTGCCGTTGCTTCTTTTGAAAACAAAGGCAAAGAATGCCAGTGGCTATCAAAAGGGATCATGGATATGTTAATAACAGATTTGTCTAAATGCGATTCCTTCCGGATAATTGAAAGAGAAAGAATGCAAAGGATCATTAAAGAACTGAAATTAGGTTTAACCGGGCTTGTAGATGAGGCTACGGCAAAAAAAATAGGAGAAATCGGCAGTGCGAAGTATGTGTTATACGGCAGCTATATTAAGCAGGGAGAAAAACTGACAATAGAAGCGGTATTAATGGATATCGAAACGGGAAAAGTAGTAAAAACCGTAAAAGTGGAAAGCCGATTCGATGATTTTATAGACCTGGAAAAAGAATTGGCTTTTAAGATAATTAATAATATCGATATTAAATTATCCTTAGACGAAAATATGAGAATTAAAGTAAGGCCGACAAATTCATTAAATGCACTACAGCAATACTATGAAGGCTTGGAATACTTTGACGGCGGTAATTATCAGAGCGCGTTTGCTGCATTTATGCAGTCAAAGAATAAAGACAGCAATTATGATAAACCAAGATTTAGCCTTGCTAAAATATATTATTATTTAGGGGAATATAGGCATTCGGTAATTGAATATGTTGAGATGTTTAAACATGCAAATAATTTAAGCGAAGAATGGGAAATACTGTTGCGCATGGAGGTTGGAAGGATTTGCATGGATGAATTGAAGGATTATAGGACGGCCGAGGAAGTATTAAATAGAGCAAATGATATATTTAAAGAAAAGTGTAAAAATATTAGAAACAATCCAAATAATAATACACGAGAATTAAAAATGACCGAAAGTGATTATTTGTCTCATATTGAATACTTGGGTGCTAAAATAAAAGAACTTTTATTATTCAATATCGAGAAAGCCGGCGATGTGCTTCATGGAAAGTCCAGCAAATGGGAGCAGGTAGTAAAGAGACCGCCTTATGCTCATCCGACTGCCAATAAAATGTGGAGCAGTGAAATAAATATTGTTGATTGTGGCGGGGTGGATAAATTCAGCATGTATTTTGATGAGACTAATCAAAAAAGTATAATAGTTTGGCAACAGCAGGGTTATACCTTTAAAGACACGGAAATATATATTTCTACTGATAATACAAAGGAGAAAAATGAGTGGTCAACTCCGAGGAAACTGTTTTTAAGTTCAAATATGAGGAACATTCTTCTCGGAAGCTATATGCGTCCAAACGGGGATTATTGTGTGGTATTTGAAACTAGGCAAGACAGTTCGGCTTTAATTTCTGAAGGAGATAAGATAGTCGATAAACCAGGTTATTACTTGAGTTTGAGCCATGACAAAGGCGTCAATTGGGAAGATCCCATATTTATAAAGAAAAGTGTATATATCACACCAACTGTGTATGCATTAAATGATGGGATGATAACTACTTTAAAATATAACGGAGTTGAAAAGGGTTTAAAAATAGAATATAGTAAAATTGGAAAAAGCGGTAATGATATTGCCTCCATTTGCGATCAACTGCCGAAAGATACGTTATTTGGTGAAAATAAAATAATCCGTGATAAAAAAGGGATTTATTGGGCAATATGGCAGACGATATTTTTTAAAAACAATAGTGGGAAATATGATCAACTTATGATTGCGTCATCAAGTGACTGCAAAAACTGGAGTAAACCTGTTGAATTGGTGAATACAGAAAACCTTTCAGAGAAAATAAAACATTCTGCACATATTGCCAATATAAATATATTCTGTGATAACAATAACGTATTATTTGTTTCATATTTTAATTATCAAGGTCAAAGTGTAAATCTTTCGTATTCAAAAGATGGAAATAATTGGAGCAAATTTAAAATAGTATTTCAATTCATTTCAAATTACAATGTAGTTCAAGATGATTCCGGAAAGTATTGGTTGTCTTATCCGAGCCATACGCCAACAATTAAAAATAAAAATCAGACTTCCTTTAAATTAAGAAGTTGTGATGACCTTATCTCAGAATTGGATTTGCTCCAGCGCTGACCAGCCTTCCTGGTTGTTTTTATTTTCCAGTTAAATATATAAGTGGACTCTTTTGTCTTGATAGTCACTTTCATAGATGTCACTCTTTGATGCAGACAGGGCTTGACATAATATTTATTTTGTGTATAATTAATATATATAAAAAAATTATCAGTTATGGGGGTATATGAAGTTATCTGGTCCTAAAATACCCGGAGTTTGGATTTACTTGTTTTTAGTTGTTTTTTTTATTAACACTGCATATTGTGATACATACTTTTTAAAAGACGGCAGTCGTGTAGTAGGCACTTTAGTCAAGGAAAATGGCAGTACAAGCACAGTAAAGACAGATCAATTTGGGGAATTAACACTGCAAAAAGAAAATATTGTATCTGTTTTAAAAGATGATGAAGGAAAAGAAGATACTCCAAAAGCAGTTATTACAGGCATAAAAAAACAGATAATAAACCTTGTTGAAAATCTGATTAAATCTTACAAAACCGCCCAGGAAAATACCCGAAAAAATATAAAGATTGTTGTTATTCCTTTCCAAACTGAAGACAGCAGGTTAGCTAAACAACAGGTGGGTTTTGGCATAGCGGAATTAATGACAGACTATATAGTAGAATACGAGAAAGACAGTATTGAAACCGCTTCGCGCAGTGATTTGAAACAAATACTTGAAGAGCAGAAACTAAGTCTAAGCGGTCTGATATCTGAGGCCTCCGCAATAAAAACCGGGAAAATATTAAATACAGAAGCAATAATAATCGGCAGTATTTCTGTAGTCGGAGATTTTTACCTTGTAAGCGCAAGGGTAGTGGATACCGTGACCGCAAAAGTTCTTTCAACGGAATCTGTTAAACTTCCGTTAAAAGAACTCAGAAAGGAAGCGGATGAATACCTTATAGCGCCTGAAGATTGGTGTTTTTATATAAGTTGGAATTATGGCAGGGTAACCCAGACCGCAGGAGCCGCATCAAACGGAACCCTGACATACAGTAATATCAGTACATTTAGCGATGTCGTAAAAGTAGGGTTTGGAATAAAACGCATATTTTTTGAACATATATTATTTGATTTCGGAACACAATTTACGAACCTTACAAGTATCTCTGTAAAATATGATATTATTGATTCTTCAGGCAGTCCTAAACTTGAAGGTGTAGAAGAATTATGGTTTCATGTACCGGTTTGCGCAAGTTTATCATGGCTGGAGGAACTTGGTCCGGGCAAAATATCCGCAGGTTTTGGCGTGCATTATTTTCAGAAAACTTCGCCCGGCGGAACATTTGTTCCGACGGCTATTTTAGGTTATGAGTTAAGATTAAAAAAAAGGGTTGGACTGGGGATCTATGCCAACTATTTCTTAAGCGGAACAGACATCTCGATAACCGTACCAAATGATAATATGGTGATTAATAAAGTGAGTATGCCTGTGGGAACTTTTTCACCTCTTTTCCTGCAGATGAAACTGGGTTTTTACTTTTAAAAGGGTACAAAGATGCTAAATACAAAACATAGCAGAAGAACAGAAAAAAAGATGATAATTGTAGTTATATTTTTGATGACTGCAAGTATATCATACGCCTCGTTTCTTGACCGCGAATTATCCACAATGTCCAGAAAATTTGCAGGTGAAATAGAAAGATCGGGAATGGGCAAGTCAGTAACTCTTGGTGTTTCCAACTTTAACTGTCTTGATTTAAGCATGAGCCAGCGTCAAATAGGCACGGGAATAGCAGAACTTCTGGTAAGCGCTTTAAATAAAGAAAAAGGTGATACAATTATTCTGATTGAAAGAAACCAGATAAGCAAAGTGCTTGAAGAACAGAAAATCTATCTGTCCGGTATGACCGAACAGTCTGCAGTAGAAAAAGTCGGGAAGGTTTTAGGGGTAAAAATACTTATTACAGGGGACATTTCTATTGAAGGTGATGCATACGCAGTTAATGCCCGGGCCGTATCAACGGAAACAGGAAAAATTCTGGCAAGTTATAAAACAGCTTTGCCTATAACGGAATTTGAAAACAAAGCAAAACATTATATAATACAGCGGAGAGAATCAACCGCATTTTATTTTGGATATCTTTCTAATTATGTTACACCCGTTACCGGAGTAACAACCACAAAAAATGGTGTGACTATCTCGGATGTTTCATTGCTTAATAATATGCTTGATGTTATTATTTTTGGCGGAAGGGCATTTTTTTCAGACTATGTTGCTTTTGATATTGCAATGCTTATGGGTTATAGATCTTCGGGTGATCATGCTCTTGCATATGTCGATAATATTTCTTTTAAAGTAAATAACAATCTTGATTCGGTCAAGTCCTTTGGAACCTCATTTGGGACGGCCTTTACGTTGTATGGTGTTTATCCGATTAATCCTGCCACTGATTTCTTTATAGGACCGGGATATGAACTCTGGTCGATTGGCGGGGGTGAATTTTTAAATTTTTCAAGCGTTACGCTTTCATATGGAATAGAATGGCGTTTTAGCTCCGGAATAGGAATAGACATATTCGGCAAGTATCCGTTATTTAATTCGTCGGATATTGAAACTATATACAATTACAATACTACCATCATGAAATTCCCGATGGCAAAATTTGGGCCCTCATTTGCTGCTAACCTGATATTCTATTTTTAGTAAAACTCCAAGTCAGTCTCAAGCCTCTGCTATTTTTCATTAACGTTGATTCATTTGATATGAACCTCTCCGAGCTTTGGCATAACGTCATAAATATCTGTAATTATTTTCATCCATAAGGTATAATTAAGCATGAATGCAGAAATTATTACAGTTGGGACAGAACTTCTTTTAGGGCAAATTATTGATACAAACTTTGCTTTTATCGCTGAGAGACTTGCCGAGGCGGGGATCAATCTTTATTTCAAGAGCTCTGTCGGCGACAACGAAAAACGCATGTCGGAAGTTCTTAAACTTGCCATTTCGCGCTCTGATGCGGTGATTATAACAGGGGGGCTGGGACCTACGGTTGACGATGTAACCAGAGCTGCACTGGTAAAAACATTAAATCTAAAACTGGTTTTAAATGAGCATGTATTGAAGAATATTCAATCTTTTTTTGATTTGCGAAAGATTAAGATGTCCCAAAATAATGTTTCCCAGGCATTGGTTCCGAACGGCGCAACCATAATTGAAAATAAAAACGGTACCGCTCCAGGGCTCCTCATTCCTTACAATAATAAATTCTTTTTTATCATGCCGGGAGTTCCCAGAGAAATGAAACCCATGATGACTGAGGTTGTAATTCCTTTTCTTAAAACACATTTTAAAACAGAAGGTATAATAAAATCACGGGTATATAAAACATTCGGACTCGGAGAATCAAGAGTGGATGAAATTATTGGGGATTTATTCCGCTCGAGCACCAATCCCACGATTGCTCTTTTGGCCTCAGGTACGGAAGTAAAGATAAGATTAACTGCAAGAGCGAAAGATGAGGCCGAGGCGGAATTATTGATATCCGGACTTGAGGTAAAAATAAGAGAACGTCTTGATGAAAATATATTTGGGGTAGATGATGAAACTATGGAAAAGAATATCGGGATGCTTTTGACCATGCAGAAACGCACAATAGCAACCGCAGAATCCTGTACCGGAGGTTTGATTTCAAATAAAATCACAGACGTACCCGGTTCATCCGGTTACTTTATTCGCGGAGTTGTATGCTATTCAAACCAATCAAAAATAGATACTCTTGATGTTAAAAGAATCACTCTCGACATGTACGGAGCCATCAGTAAACAAGTTGCCGAGGAGATGGCGGAGGGTGTAAGAAAAGTAGCAGGTACGGATATCGGACTTGGTATTACGGGTATAGCAGGTCCGGGCGGAGGGACAGAACAAAAACCCGTAGGTCTGGTTTATATTGCACTTTCAACCGATAATGAAACCATAAGCAGAGAATGCAGATTCAGCGGAGAGCGTATTCTGATAAAAGAAAGAGCTGCTCAAACAGCCTTGGATATGCTCAGGCGTTATCTTTTAAAAATTTAAATGGAGTTCCGGTATGAGATTGTTTATTGCTATACACCTTTCCGAAGAAATAAAATCAAAAGTAGAACAAACAATCGTGTCTCTAAAAACGGCAAACGCTGATGTAAAATGGATAAATAAAGAAGCTCTTCATCTTACCCTGAAATTCCTTGGAGATACTGATAAAAGCCGTGTTAAAGGGATTATACCTATGCTCTCAGAAATAGCCAAAGCATCAAAACCATTCACCATTATTACAGGAAAACTAGGAGCTTTTCCGGAAATAGAAAAGCCGAAAGTACTGTTTTCAGGATTTTCCTCCGGGAAAGATGAGACAATCGCTTTATCAAAAAAAATAGATGAAATGCTCGTTAAAGCCGCCTTTAAACGCGAGGAAAAGCCCTTTAACCCGCATATAACTCTTGGAAGGTGTAGAAGTGTAACAAACATCTCTAAACTCTCAGAAAGCCTATTAAACACTGTTTTTCCGGAAATAAAGCAGAAGGTAGAGGCATTCTACTTAGTCAAGAGTGAACTCGTGGGAAATACAGTGGGATACAAGGATTTGGCAGAGTTTAAGCTTAAAAATAGCAGTTTGTAAAGTTCCTAAAGTTTGTAATGTTTATAAGGTTAAAGATCGGGATGGATATTATATAAGACTTAAATACTGTTATCGTAAATATTTATCGAGAATTTTGACCTTATGAACCTTAAAAACCTTATAAACTATTTCTTTAATATTTGCTGTACCAGCAATTTTGCTTTTGGAGCGGCGACGTCCATGCCTTTCCCGCCGGTTTCACAAATTATAGCTACTGCAATTTCCGGATTTTCTGCCGGGGCAAGGAAGATAAACCAACCGTCAAGACCTTTTTTGGAAGATCTCGCTGTACCTGTTTTACCTGCGATCGTAATATTGTCAACTTTAGCTTTTTTCCCGAGTCCGTGAACAACAGCATCTATCATAAGTTTCTTAACAGTTTCAGCAGTTTCTTTTTTTACGGTATTCTTTAATACCACAGGGTCATTTTTATAAATTATATCCCCTTTAATGTTTTTGATTTCTTTTACGAGATAGGGCTTCATACAAATCCCGTTATTAGCAATTGTAGCCGCAAGCATAGCTGCTTGAAGAGGCGTTATTTTATAATTTTTTCCCAAACCGTTGGCTTTTTCAGCAACCTCAAATTTATTTTCCGCTTCAATTCCTATTGTGCTGGCTGCAACAGGCAGCTGCATATCAAAGGGATTGTTAAATCCAAATCTGTTGGCAAAATCAACCAATTTATCATTCCCGATATAATTTCCGATAGCGGCAAAAGCGACATTGCAGGATAAATCAATAGCTTGCTGAATATCTTTAACACTTCCGTGTTTTTCCCAGCACCAGAAGGTTTGTTTATCTATTACTACAGAGCCTTTACAATTTACCGGAAAAATATCTTTCATGTCTGCATTCGATTCTATTGCTGCTGATGTTGTAATAATTTTACATATAGAACCCGGTTCATACAGCATTTCAAAAGCACGATTTAAAAACACTTTATTTGAATTGTATTTATAACTGTTAAATTTCTTATCTATTCCACTGGGGCTGAATTTTGGATGGCTGACTGCCGCTAATATTTCCCCTGTTTGAGGTTTTAAAATTACAATTGATCCCATCTGGTCGTATAAAACTGATGTTGCAGCCTTTTGAAGATTTAAATCAAGAGTAAGCGTAATCTCGTTACCCGGAATATATTCTCTTAAAGCATATTCAATTCCAAATTTTCCAAATTCTTCAGAGTTCATACCAATTATTTTATCAGTAGCGCTTTCGGCAGGATACAGAGATTTTCCGTGTTTAACATCTTTTTTAAGAAGGGGTTGAGCATTCCTGTCTAAAACACATACAATACTTCCGGATTCCTTTTCTTTTTTTGCTTTTTCAAAATAACTGATTATTTGCGTATTTTTTGGACTGATATTCAAGGCATTTTCATAAGTATCAATGGCTTCTTTTATTTTTCCCATACCATGATAAGCCAATCCCATCCCAAAGACACCTTTTAAATCCCGCTCGACAATTTTATTCAAGTGTTCAAATTCTGCAAAAGCCAGAGAATATTTTCCCTTAGAAATATAATCAAAACCTGTATTTCTATGATCAAATATTCCACTATTGGTAACCTTTTTTTCTTCTGCTTTTGTATAGAACTCTTTTGCTTTATCAACTTCACCTTTATGTACATATAAATAACCAAAACCATCATATGTAAGAGCATTTTCCGGATCAATCGCCAGTGCTTTGTTTAGCTCATCCAAACCGGTATCATAATTACCTTTTAATATACTGTTTTTCGCTGTCTTTAAATGGTTGGTAATCTTAGAACTCTTGAAGAATAAAGCTTTAACCCCAAAGAAAAGCCCAATAAAAACAATGATTATTATGACTACTTGCAAAGTACGGCTTCTTCTTGCCTTATTGGAAAATAAAGGATTTCTCCTTAATATTGGCATTATTTTGCTCCTTTTTGATTCGGATATTACATACTACTAAACTTGAGAATTTTTGTCAAGTGCAATTTATATTGAAAATACTATTGACAAATAAGGTCTTTTTGTATATAATTCTCTAAAGATAGTAAATCCTTGTGAAAGGATTAAAAAAACGGAGGTGCCTAAATGGCAAAAACGGACATAGTACAGAAGATAGCAGATATAGCAAAGATCAACAAGGCAGAAGCAGGAAGAGCGCTGGACAGTTTGGTTGCATACATAACAGCGGAAGTAAAGGTTGGTAACAAAGTGAAAGTAGCAGGACTTGGTACGTTTGTAATGAAGGAAAGAGCAGCAAGAAAAGCAAGGAATCCGAAAACCGGTGCAATGGTTGACGTTCCTGCGAAAAAAGCTGTTCGCTTCAGAGCAAGCAAGTCTCTGAAACAGGCAGTAATCTAACATAAAGTTTAACAAAGAAGCCTCTTTTAATTAAGGGGCTTCTTTTTTTCTAGCTGCAGTCGAAGGCGATTTTACTTGTGTTAATTTAAAATCAAACCACAACCTATAGCGTGCAAATGAATTATGATGTAATTATAACAGGTTCCGGACCTGCAGGATCTACCGCAGCAAATCTCCTTTCTAGAAAAGGTTTTCAAGTATTGCTCCTCGAAAAAACTATTTTTCCAAGAAAAAAAATATGCGCAGGGGGCTTAACTCCTAAAACAATCAAATTATTAAATGAAATAGATATTATTTCTTATAAAGAACTTTTTTCTGATACAGTCAATATTAAAAAAATAATAGGGGTAAAAGTATTTCTTGAAAACCTAAGCTATACCGGGACTTTTGAAGGTGATTTCGGAGCCACTGTCAACAGAAAATATTTTGATGAATTGCTTGCGAAAAAAGCTGTCAAATCCGGGGCAAAACTCATTGAAGCAGCGGAGGTTTTTGAGCCCATACTGGAAAATGGCTGCGTTTGCGGTGTTAAATATAAAAAAGTTGAAAACAGTCTGGTATTTGTAAAAGAAGCACGCGCAAAAATAGTCATAATTGCAGAAGGAGCATCTTCCCCTGTTACAAGGATACTGTCCGGTTTTAATAAACATCATTTAGTTAGAGCTGTAAATACTATTTGTGAACCGCCTAGGCCTGGAGAAAAAGAGCATTTTGAGTTTTATTTTGACAAAACGCTTCTTCCCGGTTATTTCTGGTATTTTCCTTTTGTTTCCGGAAAAGAGTACGGTTTTGCCGGCTTTGGACTTGAAAAAAATGTAAATCTAAAAAAAGAATACTTTCAAATGCACGAGAAATATTTAAACGGAGTAAAAGTCCTTACAAAACCGCATACCTGGATTATTCCATGTGATTATCCGAAGAAAATAGCAGGTGACGGATGGCTTTTAATAGGAGATGCTGCCGGTCTGGCAAATCCAGTTACAGGTGAAGGAATATATTATGCAATAAAAAGCGGAGAATTTGCGGCCTTAACCGCGGAAAAAGCTCTTCATAAAGGTAATTACAGCTTAAATACCTTAAAGGAATTTAAAATTTTGATTGATGATAGATTCAAAAAGGAATATAATCTTTCTAAAGTCATTAAGAAGCTGCTTCCGCTTGGTTTTCATAAAGCATTTTTTTCTGCCGCAGCGAGAAAAAAGGGGATTTTGGAAAAGTTTATGACCGGAGATATGGATTTTAATAAGATTTCTATTAGAAAGATTTTAAAGTATCTTTTTTTTATTACTTTTATTGCGCTATTTTTTCATGGCTGCGGAACCGCGCCTGCTATAAAAGAAGAAAAAAAAGCATATTATCCGCCATATCAATCCTATCTTTATTATAGCCAAGGAGCGCTGTTATCCCGCAACTGGCTTTTCGATGAAGCAATCGAAAAATACAAGAAAGCTTTAACTTTAGATCCTGAGTCAGAAGTTATAAACCAAACCCTTGCAAGCGAGTATACAAGAATTGGAAAGCCTGATGAAGCATTAAAGATTTATGATAAGTTGTCGTCTCTTAGCGGGGATTTAAAAACACTGCTTCAAAGCGCGGCATTTTATATAGAAAATGATAAATTCGACCGGGCTATAGAGATCTGCAGCAGAATTATTCAAAAAGAACCAATAAGCCCTGATGCTTATTTTTATCTCGGGAATATATATTACAAACAGGATAAAACCGACGAAGCAATTAATATGTTCAATAAAGTTATAGAATTAGATCCAAAGGCAGATACTACTTATTTTAATCTTGGACTGGCTTATGGAAAAAAAGGGGATTTTAATTCGGCAGAGAAAAATTACAAAAAAGCCGCAGAAATTAACTCTGAATATACTTCACCTGTTTTCGCTCTTGGTTTATTATATCAAGTTCAAGGTCAACCTGAGAAATCTATAGAAGTATATAAGAAACTTCTCTCCTTATCAGGTTATGATGCCAGAGTTTATAAAAATATGGGTCTGGCCTACGGACAGATGAAAAAATATAAAGAGTCCATAGAAAATCTCAAAAAAGCAATAGAGCTGGATTCCTCTGATCTTGACAGCTTGCAGAGAGTTGCAGTGATGCTTTATCAGGAAAAGGATTTTAACGGTTCTTTGGAAATTGCTAAAACACTTGCAGCATCCGACCCTAATAATGCGGATGCATATCAAATTATGGGGTCAGATTACACTGAGCTTGGGAAAAAGGACGAAGCTATTATTGCTTATAATAAATTTGTGGAATTAGACTTCAAAAATCCATTGGGATATATCTACCTGTCATATCTCTACGCAAAAAATAACGAACAATCGAAGATGATACCTCTTCTTGAAAAAGGCATAAAGATTATCCCTGATAACATTGATCTTTTGCTGTATTTAGGAGGAGCTTATTATGAGATTAAAAACTACGAAAAAGCTGAAGCTGCTTATAGAGAGATTTTAAAGAAAAAAGAAAACGACGAGCGGACCCTCTATTCTCTGGGTGTGTTATTAGAACATACGGCAAAATATGAAGAAGCCGTAGCTTGCTTTAAAAAAGTAATAGCCATAAATCCTAGATATGCGGATGCATATAACTATGCAGGCTATATTTATGCCGACCGTAACGAAAAACTTGAAGAAGCTGTGTCTCTGATTTCAGAAGCTTTAAAACTCGAGCCTGAAAATGGAGCTTATATTGACAGTCTGGGCTGGGTTTATTACCGTCTGGGGAAATTTGATGAAGCACAGAAAGAAATAGAACGCGCTGTTATAATACTTAAAAAATCGGGATATGAGGACCCTACTGTATTTGAGCATCTGGGAGATATCTATTCGGTTAAAAAATTATCTGCAAAAGCAAAGGAAATGTATGAAAAATCCCTCAAACAAATGGAAAATACTTCTGTAAGGAGAAAACTTGATGAACTTAAAAAGTCTGAGTCTAAATAGTACTTCAATAATTATTGCCCTGCTTATTTCAGGATGCGGAGGCCCTCAGGTTAAACCAACTGAAGCTATAAAGATAAAAACTCTAAAATCTTCCGTAATGGCAACTTATTCCTGTCCCGGTACAAAAATCAAAAAAAAATCCATACTGGCAGTTAAATCTCCCGACATGCTCCGTTTTGAAATAAAGGGATTCTTCAATGAACCTTTTTTTATGATGACCTCAAAAGGCAATAAAATTCAGGCATACTTTGTTCAGGACAATGCTTATTTTGAAGGGGAAATATTTGATTCCGACTCTGATTCTTTAGCTTCGATCTTATTAAATAAAACCGGTAAACTTAAAATAAAAGGACTTGATATAAATTCCGTTTTTACAAGGAAAACGACGGAATCTCCGGATTTGGCTGCAGCTGAATTCAGCTCGGGTGAATACAAATTTTCTTTTTCATTTACGGATCCTATCCTGGACAAAGATATTCCGGACAGTATTTTTGAGTTAACACCGCCAAAGAAGGCGCGCAGAATAAGCGAATCAGAGATTAACAGGTATTTTTCTAAATGGAACAAATAACGCTCAAGTCGTTTGCAAAGATTAACCTGTATCTGAAAGCGGGAAGCAAACGTCCGGACGGTTATCATAATATTAAAACCATTTTTCAGACAATAGATCTTGCTGATGAAGTTACAATATCAAAAACCTCAAGTGATATAACTCTTATTTGCAACCATCCTGAAGTTCCGCTTGACAACAGGAACATTGCCTACAAAGCTGCAGAACTCATCTTAAAGAAAAATAAGATTAAAACAGGTTTAAATATAATTATTAAAAAAAATATTCCTGTAACCGCCGGACTTGGCGGTGGAAGCAGTAATGCGGCGGTTGTTTTAAACGGTTGTAACCGGATATTTGGTTTAAAATATAGCGAAAGTAAACTGGAGGAACTTGCACTAGAACTGGGAAGTGACGTACCTTTTCTGTTAAAAGGCGGTACTGTACTTGGAGAGGGAAGAGGTGAAATACTGACAGATTTTAGACCTGTAGCTGACACCTGGGTTGTTCTCGTAATAGAAGGGAATAAGCCTTCCACCGGCAGGATTTATTCGGAATTTACAAATACATTGACAAACGCCAAAGTATCTGATAAAAAACTGGAAGAATTTAAATTAGTCAAAGAAGCAAAAGGAGGTGACCTGGTAAAGTTACTTTATAACAATCTGGAAGTCCCGGCTGCAAAGTTTTTCCCTGTTTTATTCAAGGTAAAAAAAGATTTACTTGAAGCCGGAGCAATCGGAGCTCTTATGAGCGGAAGCGGCCCGACAGTTTTTGGAGTAGCTGAATCAAAGGCTAAAGCAGAATATATAGCAAGCAAGCTCAAAGAAAAGTATGAACGGGTAATTCCGGCAAAAACAGTAAAAACAGGTGCTGGGTCCTAGGTTCTGGGGATTAGGTTTACGTTTAGGAGTTATTGAATATGTTAATGCCGCGATAATGTAAGACGTTGCGGACCTTTATGGATGTTCTTCTGTCTATATCAGTGGAATCCGGTAGCTTTGTAATCTCCTCAAAAGATCCGCCCTAATAACTGGCGGAAGTGGAATCTATTTCTAAAGGAGTTCTAATGGAAATCACAGAAGTAAAACTACACTTAAGGAATGAAGAAAAATTAAAAGCTTATGCAACAATAACAATAGATGACTGTTTTGTAATACGTGATCTAAAAGTAATACAAGGAAATACAGGGATGTTTATATCTATGCCTTCGAGGAAAAAACCGGATGGTTCATTCAAAGATATTGCACATCCGTTAAACAATGAAACCAGAATAATGATAGAAAATAGAATCCTGCAAGCTTACAAAGACAGCCTTGCCGGGTTGAAAGATAAAAATATTAATGTAGAGCAGGGGAAGGAAGCAAAAAAAGAAGCGAAAGCGGTAACTATTGACGAGAAAATGTCAGATTTAGAAAAAAATCTAGAAAGTAAATTTTCAAATATTTAGAAGTAACTAGAGTAATACCAGGAGCATTTTATTATGCATAAGTTTGGAGATTTCACCCAAGGGTATTATGATGTAAAAGACCAGCTGTCTCATTACCTTCTTAAGAAAGCGGAAGCTTTTTTTGAAAAGGAAGCGCTTGAAAAATCCCGCATTACAACTGTAAAAGAATTTGAAAAAAGACGAAAAAATATTAAAAATTCATTCCTTGCCGCAATTGGAGGGCTTCCTGGCAAAAAAACACCGCTAAACCCCATATGTTCTGGTGTAATAAAAAAAGAGAACTACAGGATAGAAAAAATAGTATTTCAGAGTCAGCCCGAATTTTATGTTACTTCAAATCTTTATGTTCCCGAAAAACTAAAAGGTAAAGCTCCCGGTATCTTACTTGTCTGCGGGCATGCATTTGAGGCAAAATCTTACCCGGTTTATCAGAAAGTCTGTATTGACCTTGTAAATAACGGTTTTGTGGTTTTAACAACAGATCCTATCGGACAGGGCGAAAGAATGCAGTATTACAACCCGAAAACAAAAAAAACAGATGTTGAATGGGGGGTTATCGAACATAGTTATGCCGGCGCTCAAAACATTATAGAAGGGTCCTGCATAGCAAGGTATTTTATTTGGGACGGAATAAGAGGTATTGATTATTTAATAAGCAGGCCTGAGGTTGATAAAGATAGAATTGGGATAACCGGGAATTCCGGCGGAGGAACACAAACTTCATATCTTATGATGACGGATGAAAGAATAAAATGCGCAGTCCCCTGTACTTATTTGACAAACAGATACGAATACATGAAAACAATGCAGTCGCATGATGCCGAACAGAATATCTTCGGCGCGGTTAAAAACGGATTTAATCATGATGATATAATGACGGCTCTGGCGCCAAAACCCGTTCAGATCGGCGCGGTATCCTATGATTTCTTCTGTATAGAAGGAACAATAAAATCATTTGAAAGAGCAAAAAAGATTTATTCGCTTTATGGAGCCGGAAATAATATAAATCTCGTAATAGATGACAGCGTTCATCTTTATTCTGATGTGTTAAGACAGGCCTCGGTTAACTGGTTTAAAAAACATCTTAAAAATGAACCTATGAATTTTGTAACAAGCAAGAATATTGCAACAGAAGAACCCGCGAAACTTAATTGTACGCAAACCGGGCAAATTTTGGATAAATTTCCTGATTCTAATAAGGTATATAATCTGAATGAAACTTTCTCAAAAGAAAACGCGCCTGAAAGAAATATTATTAAGACCGGAAAATCCCTAAATATTTATATTGAAGAAACCCGGGCGAAGCTGATAAATTTACTGCAATTTAATGCCTCCAGGGAGAAGATATTTCCCAGAATAATTTCCAGCGAAACGACAAAAGATCATATTATTGAAAGTCTGTTTTTCTTCGCTGAAAAAGATATCATCGCAACTGCTTATTATTTTAAACCACTAGAAATAAAAACACCCGGCAAAACATATATATTGCTTTTAGAAGGCGGCACAAGCGAAGCTGAGAGTAAACTCTCTATAATTAAAAGTTTTACAAATAAAGGATATTCTGTTTTAGTATTTGATCCGAGAGGGGTCGGCGCCGTGAAAAATCGCAATGTTTCCTGGGGCCATGGAGAAATTTATTGTACTGAATTCAAGTTAAACTACGATACAATCATGATGGGGACTTCTTTAATGGCAATGAGGGTATTTGATATAACTCGGGGGGTTGATTATTTGTACGGAAGAAAAGATGTGGATAAGAATAATATCGGAATAATCGGTTATGGCGCAGCAAGTATATGGGCTTTATGTGCCGGAATATTACAGCCCAAAATAAAGGAATTAATCCTTAATGATATGCTTTTCTCTTATCAGGATATTATTGAAACAAGGCTGTTCAAATATGATAATAAAATTATTTTACACGGGTTTCTTAAAAACTTTGATCTTGTGGATTTAATACCTTGTTTTAGCGGTAAATATATTAAATTAGTAAATTTAAAAGATGCAGGCGGCAATATCAATAAGAATAAATTGAACAATAAATTTGTAAATATTTTAAAAACATATTATCCTGCATATAAGGTTAATATTAACGCTTTGATTAAGTAAGACATGCTCTATATCTTAATATTTCGTTTTTGAATATATTAAACGGGGGATCAATGGCAAAAATTGTATTTACAAAAGAAAAAAAAGGGGAAAGCTCTATCATACGGAAAGTAGAATGCGGTAAACCTTCTGACTTAAAAATTGCTTATATCGGCGGCGGAAGCCGCGGCTGGGCACACGCTTTGATGAATGACCTGGCTCAAACGGTTCATTTTAACGGTGAAGTGAGACTTTACGACATAAATTATAAATCAGCTGATTTTAACGCGAAGTATGGCAATTGGCTTCAGACTAATCCAAAAGCAGTGTCAAATTGGAAATATAGAGCGGTAAAAAATATTAAAGAATGTCTGAAAGACGCAGATTTCGTTTTCCTGTCAATACAACCCGGAAAAATAGAGGACATGGGAGTTGATATTTTAGAACCGATGAAATATGGTATATATCAGCCTGTAGGTGATACAGTAGGCCCCGGAGGGCATATAAGATCACTCCGGACAATTAAGGATTATCTTTTCTTTGCAGAAGCGATAAAAAAGTACGCGCCTAAAGCATGGTGTATTAACTTTACTAATCCAATGACGATTTGCACAAGAACTTTATATCAGGGATTTCCGGAGATAAAAGCCTGGGGCTGCTGTCATGAAGTATTTGGCACCCAAAATCATATAGCGGATATTTACAGCAAGATAACCGGTGAAGAGAAACCGGACCGCGAAGAAATAAAAGTTAATGTACTTGGTATCAATCACTTTACCTGGTTAACCAAAGCTGAATACAAAGACATAGACCTCTTTAAGATGTACCTGGATCATGTAAAAACTCCCAAGGTCACAAATAAACTCGGGAGATCAAAAGGTATAAAAAAAGATCTGTATTTTAACAGTGAAAGCCAGGTCTCTAACATACTGACAAGAAGATTTGGAGCTATTGCGGCGGCCGGAGACAGACACCTTTCAGAATTTGTTCCCTGGTTTTTGTCAAGCAAGGACTCATGCAAAAGATGGGGCTTTAATTTGACCCCGTACTCTTACCGAATAAAACGGTTTAAAGAGGCTCCTATTCAGTTTGCAAAAACATTAAACTCCGGCAAACATCAAGAGCTTTACGGGAGCGGTGAGGAATATATCAATCAGATGATAGCTGTAACAGGAAAGGGCAAATTTACAACTAATGTAAATCTCCCGAATAAAGGCCAGCACAAGGGAGTCCCTCTTGGAGCTGTTGTAGAAACAAATGCCGTATTTTCTTCTAAAGGTGTAAAACCTGTGGAGAGCGGAGCCTTACCTGAAGAAGTTACACAGCTTGTCCTTCGCCATGTAATAAACCAGGAAACAATCTTAAAATCAGTTTTAACAAAAAACGAAGATCTTGCTTTCACCGCCTTTGCAAATGATCCTCTGACAGGAAAGATCGCATTGGATGACGCATGGAAACTCTTTAAAACAATGATAAAGAAAACAAATTTTAAATTTAAGTAAACTATATATCCTTCAGGATTTTAGACTTTACAAACCTTATAAACCTTACTAACTTTATAAACTTACTCTACAGCGCTTTTCTATATGACTCTTTAAAACACACAAATATCATCCCTAAAAACAATACAAAATTCCCAATAAACATTCCGGAAAAACTTTGCATGAAGGGGTTCACTCCGGTATAGGTGAATATTATCGCCAAAGCGAGGCAAAGAGTTAATATCAGCTTCCCGATCCTATCCGCATAAATGTCGGTAATGTAGCCTACTGAAACATAGTACGCAAATAAGACCGTAATATAGTGGCTTAGCCACGATGAAGGTGAAATATAAAGTATTAAAAAGAATACTATTGCGTATTCGAACCTTGCTACTAATTTAAACTTCCTTGTTCTCCAAAGCGCAGCTGCAGAGAGTAAAAGTAAAACTGCTTTCACTATTAAACCTACCCTTTTCATCTGCTCCTGTGAGAATTTCGAAATATCAAGATGACTGTGCAGCCAGCCGGGGTAGTTTACAATTCCAAGGTCAGTAAAATGTCTTACCAAAAAGGCATCCAATGATTGGTTTGGATGTGTATAGTAAACCGTTTCTCTAATTATTGCGTCATTCTTGAAGAACGGAAATACTACAAGTTTTACGAACTCTCCCGAAAGATACCACGCTCTTTCAAAACCGTAAAACAAAGAGGGTATAATCAGGAAAAATACCGGAAGACCTATTAGCGTGGCGATAACAGCTTTATACTCTTTTCTGTATAAAAAGTAGATTATAAAAAATGCAGGGGTAAGCTTTATTGCCGCAGCAGCAGCAATAAAAAGACCCGAAGCTATAGGATTTTTATTTTCCAGCAGGTAAATAGCAGAAACACAAAGGAAAAAGACAAATATATTTGCCTGTCCAAGATAGAGATTGTCAGCGACTATCGGGAGAGCGAGAATGAATGGTAAAAACATCTTTGTCCGGCTCTTTGAGTCAAATCTGAAAAACGTACTTTCCGGGTAGATCAGCTTTAATATCATGGCTATCGAAAATGTCAGTATTGTTACGCTAAAGCAATACCAGAGCGCCAGGGATACTTTAACGGGGAAAATTGCAAAAAAGATTATGATGTTGTAGAAAAACGGAGGGTACGAGAAGGCAATATACCTTTTATAAAGGTCGATATTACCGTAAACAGTTTCCCTGGCTATCTTCCAGAAGTTCAAGTAGTCCACTGTATGTCTTGTCAAAGTATAAACAAGTAAAAGCAGAAAGAAACCCGCAAGGTATAGCGTGGTTTTTTTATTTAAAAGCGCTTTTAAGTAGGCTGCCATATTTTTCGTATCCTTGATTTTTCGATAAAGAGAATTATAAATAGTGCGATCATGAGAATGAAATTTCCGAGGAACATCCCTGAGAAGCTTTGAGCATCCTTACCCAAAGAAGAAAGAGCCATAAGTGTAAAACAGATAATCAAGCTGATCTTCATGAACATTCTTCCGAAATAACTGTTGGAATCGTCCCGCATATAATTAGCAGTGACATAATAGGCAAAGAAAACCGGCACAAAATGATTTAACCAGGAAGCAGGCGACAGGAAAAGAATAAGCAGGAACATAAGAGCGTATTCAAATTTTAGCAAATGAGGATTTTTCTTTTTACTGCTCGTAAAGGCAAGAGCGGCAACGGCTACCAGGAAAAGTTTTATGATAAGGCCGAGTTTTTTTATCTGGACAAGGGTCATATTTGCAGGGTCAATAAGATTGTGAAGGCCCCATATCGGATAATTATTCTTACCGAAATCCGTAAAGTGCCTGCCTAAGAAGCCGTCAATAGACTGGTTTGAATGCCAGAACCCCGTAGTCCCGCGGATAGCGACGTCATTATTTACGAAAGGCATGATGACTGCGCGGACATAGTCTTGAAGGTAGATCATGGTTTTCGGTACGCCGTATACCACAGAAGGAACCATGAACATGAATAAAAAAACACCGCCGATGGTCCAGGGCAAAACTTCGTAATCCTTTTTATATAGAAAGTAGATCAAAAATAAGACCGGCGTTAGTTTTACGGAAATCGCTAGTGCAATTAAGAGCCCGACGGCCCAGCTTCTGTCTTTAAGATGGTTGTAGATAGCAGCAACGCAGAGGAAGAAAGAGATGATGTTTGCCTGTCCCAGCCATAGGTTGTCACAGATTATAACGGCGCCGAGAATAAAAGGAAGGACATAATTCCCTGTTTTTAAATGCTTTCCCTGGTTCCAGCCACCGTCATAGCGTTCGCCGAATCCCAAGATATTTGAGGATATAATAATAGTAAAGACCACCAGGAGCATCTGCATGATATTCCAGAAGAAAAGAGCTACTTTGTAGGTGAAAATAGAGAAAGCTGAGACCAGACAGAAAAAGAAGAGTGGTTGGGAAAAGTCCGTGTTAACATAATATATGTCATAACCAGGGGTGAATATCGCATTACGGCTGATCAGCCAGAACTGGTAAAAGTCCACCGAATGGCGCGTGAGGGCGTATATAATATTGGCAAAAAAGAACAGCCCTAACCAGAAAGTGCTCTTTTTTCTAAGAAGCTCCGAAAAGTCTTTTAGCATAAAAAACATTATACATTAAATATATTTTGTTGACAATATAAATAAAATACTGTAAAATACTTAAAACGAAAGCCTAGATAAACCTACGATGATAATAAAAACTAATCAGTAGTGCAGTTAAATCTGCAAGTCAAACGTTTAAAATCAAAACGCTTTTCAGGCTTTTAGAAAATAGAAATTTTGCTTTAATCAGTGGAATCAAATGATATGTAATCTGTGGAATCGCTCTAATAGGAGGAGTTTTAATGGATATAATTGAACTAAAGAAGAAGAAGATCGCAGAGCTTTTGGAAATCGCGGCGGAAATGAAGATTGAAGGTGCAAGAGGGTTAAAAAAGCAGGATCTCATCCTGAAGATTGTCCAGACCAAATCAGAAGAGGTAAAAACCGATGCAAAAGTAAAAGACGGTCTTACTTTTAAAGACGGTGTTCTTGAAATACTCCCTGATGGTTTTGGGTTTCTAAGATCGGATGCCTATAATTACCTGCCGAGTCCCGACGATATTTATGTCTCACCTTCCCAGATTAGAAAATTTGACCTGAAAAAAGGTGATACAGTCGCAGGTCAGGCAAGACCGCCAAAAGAAGGCGAAAGATATTTTGCCCTGCTAAAGATAGAAGCTGTAAACGGCGAACCGCCTGAGTCGGCAAAGAAACGAATATTATTTGATAATCTTACCCCGCTTTACCCTTTTAGAAGAATAAAATTGGAGAGAGAAAAAGAACCGTTGGAAATTGCAATGCGGGTTATGGACCTTATTGTGCCGATAGGTAAAGGCCAGAGAGGTTTGATAGTATCCCCACCCAAAGCCGGTAAAACAATTCTGCTGCAAAAAATGGCCAACAGTATAACAATGAATCATCCGGAAATCAAACTCATAATACTTTTAATCGATGAGCGCCCTGAAGAAGTTACAGACATGCAGCGTTCAGTTAAAGCAGAAGTTATAAGTTCTACTTTTGACGAACCGGCCGAAAGACATGTGCAAGTAGCAGAGATGGTTCTCGAAAAAGCAAAACGTCTTGTAGAACATAAAAAAGATGTTGTAATTCTGCTCGATTCTATTACCCGTCTTGGCAGGGCGTACAATACAGTCGTTCCTCCCAGCGGCAAAGTTCTCTCGGGCGGCGTTGACAGTAATGCTCTGCAAAAGCCAAAAAGATTTCTGGGCGCCGCGAGGGATATTGAAGAAGGCGGCTCTCTTACTATAATCGCAACAGCGCTTGTGGATACCGGAAGCAGAATGGACGAGGTTATCTTTGAGGAATTCAAAGGTACCGGAAATATGGAAATAGTATTGGACCGCAAGCTCGTTGACAGGCGTATTTTCCCTGCAATAGATGTAAATAAGACTGGCACCAGAAAAGAAGAACTGCTTTTAACGGAAGGCGAACTCAAAAAAGTCTGGACTTTAAGGCGGCTTTGGAATACAATGTCTCCTGATGAAGCCATGAATCTTTTAAATGATAGACTGAGAAAAACGAAAAGCAATAAAGAGTTCCTGAGTACTATACGCGAAGTATAGGAGGTTTTAGATTATTCATGCCAAATTCATCCTACGAGCTCATCCGCCTAAAAGATTGGCGGACAGGCTGCTCGGGGTTTTCTTTGGCATAACGTCATAACAAAAGAAATCCAAAGGAGAAGATGCAATGAAAGAAAAAATACACCCGTCTTATAAAGAAACTGTAATAACCTGTACTTGCGGTGCGCAAATAAAGACCAGATCTACAAAGCCTGAACAAAAAATTGAAGTATGCTCAAATTGCCATCCTTTTTATACGGGACAGCAAAAATTCCTTGATGTAGCCGGGCGCGTTGACAAATTCAGAAAAACTTTCAAAAAAGCCGGAAGTACTAAACCGGTAAAAGCGGCTCCCAAAAAAGTTGCCAAACCAAAAAAGAGAATAGTAGCGGCTGAAGCATAATATAAATGGGGTTCCTTGACAGTTTGACAGACATAGAGCGAAAGTATAATGAGTTAACAGATGGTCTGTCTGACTCCAGGGGTGGTTTGGATTATCAGACTAAACTTAAACAACTTGCTACTCTTGGCGCTATTGTCGAAAAATATAACGAATATAAAAAGGTCGTTGGAGATATTACCGGTTCCAACGGCCTTTTAATTTCCGGCGATAATGAAATGAAAGAAATGGTCAAGGAAGAGTTGAAAATCCTGGAAGAAAGAAAAACCCTGCTGGAAAAAGATATAAAATTCCTTCTGCTACCCAAAGATCCCAACGATGACAAAAATGTAATCGTAGAAATAAGAGCAGGTGCGGGCGGGGATGAATCTGCCCTTTTTGCAGCAGAATTACTCAGGTTATATACAAGATACGGAGATGCCCGTAACTGGAAAACAGAGATGTTATCCAGTAATCCTATCGGCATCGGCGGTTTTAAAGAGGTAATTTTCCAGATTACCGGAAAAGGTGCCTTTAGCCGCCTAAAATATGAAAGCGGAGTGCACAGAGTACAGCGAGTACCGGCTACCGAGGCCTCGGGAAGAATTCACACTTCTACAGTTACCGTTGCAGTTTTACCGGAAGCTGAAGATGTTGATGTAAGTATTAAACCTGACGATCTTAAAATAGATACTTATTGCGCCGGTGGTAAAGGCGGACAAAGCGTTAACACTACTTATTCCGCAGTTAGGATCACTCACATTCCGACAGGTATAGTTGTAACCTGCCAGGATGAGCGCTCCCAGCTAAAGAACCGCGAAAAGGGAATGAAAGTATTAAAATCCCGTTTACTGGCTCAAAGAATGAAAGAACAGCATGATGCCATTGGTGATGAAAGACGCTCTCAAATAGGAACAGGAGACAGAAGCGAAAAAATACGAACTTATAATTTCCCGCAAAATAGAGTTACAGACCACAGAATTGGCGTTTCAATATATAACCTGCCGGAAGTAATGGAAGGCTCAATTGACGGGCTCCTGGATCCTTTGATAGAAGTTGAACATGCGGAACGTCTTAAGGAACTGGAAGTGACCGGAAAATGATAATAAGTTCTCTTATGATAAACGCCTGCGGCACTCTAAGAGGATCAAATATAGCGGACGCAGCAAAAGATGTTGAACTTTTCTTGTGTGAGATCTTAAAATGCAAAAAAATGGATCTTTACATGAACTCAAGAAATACCATACCCGCGGAACAAATTGATATTTTCAATTCATATATATCCCGCCGTTTAAAGAGAGAACCTGTTGCCTATATACTCGGTAAAAAGGGTTTTCTGGATTATGAACTTATAGTTGATAAAAATGTTTTGATCCCCCGTCCGGAAACCGAGCTTTTGGTGGAGACGTGTTTTGATATGATAAGAAAAGATGTTAAAGGTTATGAGATACTCGATCTTTGCACAGGTTCAGGCGCAATCGCTGTAGGAGTTGCAAGAAAATATCCTTTTGTAAAAATGACAGCTTCGGATATTTCCAAAAAGGCTCTAAAAGTGGCAAAAATAAATGCGCAGAAACACAAAGTAGAGGATAAAATTAGATTTTTACACAGCGATCTTTTTAGAGGTCTTGATAAAGAAAAGAAATTTCATCTCATTATCAGCAATCCTCCCTATGTAGCAAGAGAAGAAATGAAAAGCTTAATGGATGATGTCAGACTTTTTGAACCAAAAGAAGCTCTGGATGGCGGCAAAGAAGGGTTAAAATTCTATAGAGAAATAATCAAAAGAGCTCCTTATTATTTGCATCCAAACGGATTTCTCGCGCTGGAAGTCGGGTATAATCAGGCAGGCTTGCTAAAAACAATGTTTATTGACAGCGGCAAATTTGATATAATGAAAACAGTCAGAGATTATGCGATGATTGACAGAATTATAGTAGTAAAGGTAAAAAATGGATAAATTTATAGTGGAAGGCGGGGTTGCCTTAAAAGGAAGAGTTAAAATATCCGGCAGTAAAAATGCCGCCCTGCCGATAATAGCCGCGACCATTCTAACAGACAAAGAATGTATACTGAAAAACATTCCTCATCTTAATGATACCAATGTAATGAACAAACTGATTAACAGCCTTGGGGGAAAAGTAGTTTTTGAATCTAATACAGTGAGGACAAATAATAAACTCATTAAAAAGTTTAAAGCCCCATATGACCTTGTAAAAACCATGAGAGCCTCCGTTTATGTAATGGGAGCCCTGCTCGGACGGTATCATAAGGCCGAAGTCGCAATGCCCGGAGGTTGTATCATAGGAGAACGGCCTATTAATCTGCACCTTATGGGATTTGAAAAACTCGGAGCAAAGATAAAAATAGAGCACGGATATATTAAAGCCACCGCAAAAAAATTAAAAGGAGCTGATATATATCTGGATACGGTAAGTGTAGGTGCAACAGCAAATCTTCTGATGGCTTCCGTTTTAGCAGAAGGAGAAACAATATTAAGAAATGCAGCTCAAGAACCGCATATACTTGACCTCTGTAACTTCCTAAATAAGATTGGAGCAAAAATAACAGGGGAAGGCTCCAATACTATAACTGTTCAGGGCGTCAACTCATTAAAAGGCGGCACTTATCAGGTCATATCTGATTATATTGAAGCAGGCACTTTTATGGTTGCCGCAGCAATTACAAACGGAAAGATAACACTTGAAAACGCCCCTACCGGTAACTTGGAAGCAGTCAAAATGAAGTTACTGGAAACAGGAACAGAGCTCAAAGAGACCGGGAAAAACATTACTATCCGGGGAATCAAAACACCAAAACCGTCAAATATTGATACTGCTCCATATCCCGGTTTTCCGACAGATATGCAGGCTCAATGGATGTCCCTGATGGCAGTTTCATCAGGAACCGGTATAATAAACGAAACCATCTGGGAAAAGCGCTTTATGCATGTCCCGGAGTTAAACAGAATGGGTGCGAGCATCTCAACAAAAGGCAACACTGCAATTGTAAAAGGCGTTAAAGAGCTTTCCGGAGCCCCTGTAATGGTCTCAGACCTTCGAGCAGGTGCGTCACTGGTCTTAGCAGGACTTCGGGCCAAAGGCACAACCGAGATTTCTAGAATATATCATCTCGACAGAGGCTATGAGAAAATAGAGAAAAAGCTTGAAGCTCTGGGAGCCAGGATAAAGAGAATTAAGTAAAACGCCACGCCCTTACGGACGTGGCGTCATTTCATACTTGAGCTATGCTCAAGCCAAAGGAGTATCCTCCTTTGGAATCCTCTTGTGAGCGGAGCCTATTTATTATACGCGGTTTTTTGATCCACGGGCTTACGCCAGTGGTTTTCAAAACCGCCTGCACAATAAAACGAGGGAAAAGAAAGGAATGGAAAAGAATAAATATACAATACTGGCAATTGATGATGAAAAGTTGATAAGGGATTTGATTTCCGATTTATTACAGCATTATGGTTACAATGCCGTAACCGCAAGCAGCGGGACAGAAGCAATAGCCCTTATAAAAAATTCTCATTTCGATGTAATACTTTGCGATATTTCGATGCCCGGTCAGACCGGTTTTGAGGTGTTTGACGAGGTCAAGAAAATAGCACCTGAAGCAAAGTTCATTTTTGTATCCGCGTTTGACAATCAGGAAAATATTAATAAAGGTATGAGTATGGGCGCAAAAGCTTTTATAGGAAAACCCTTTAGCCCTGACGAACTTCTTGATGTTCTTGAAAATATTTTAAAAAATTGAAAACAGGACAAGCCAATGGACTGTAAGAAGAAAACCAACTTAACAGAATGCAACTGTACATATCAGTGTTCCCGCAAGGGAATCTGCTGTGAATGTGTCACATATCACCGCGCTTCCGGAGAACTACCCGCCTGTTATTTCACCAAAGAAGGTGAAGCAACCTATGACAGGTCAATTGAAAATTACAAGAAACTGCAAGGAAGATGAAAAACAATAAATTAATGTTTCAATCACGTAAAAACCGAGAACCTTCTTTTACTAGAGAAAATATCTTGTATTTATCAATATTTTTGATATAATACTAGAACAAATTTTTATTTAAGTTTAATTGAAAATGGGCCATTAGCTCATCCACCTAGGTGGACGACTCTTAACAAATATTAAGAGGCGAAAATAGTCTTAATAACATAGAAAAGATAAAATTATATTGGATTAAAGATGGGCCATTAGCTCAGCTGGTAGAGCAGCCGACTCTTAATCGGGAGGTCGTGGGTTCGATTCCCCCATGGCCCATATTTATTCAATACCCTGTTTTTAATAGTATTTAAGGACAGGGCAGTGAGAAAGCCCAAAGATTATAATCATTAAATTTCAGTAATTGAAAAATGGGCTATTAGATTATCCACCTAGGTGGACGATATTAATCGGGAGGTCGTGGGTTCGATTCCCCCATGACCCACCAATTTTACAGAATGTAAAATTGGTGGAGAAATTGAACAATAGACGTTAGAATACATATAAAAATAATTTCGATCTATTGCTCGATTTTCTATTTTCAAAGTTTTTATTTGATTATAACCTCGACCTTAATGTATTTAAGGAGCGAGGGTGGCGGAACTGGCATACGCGCTGGACTTAGGATCCAGTCCCTCACGGGTTGCGGGTTCAACTCCCGCCCCTCGCATTATAATTACTGATAGCTAATAACTAATAGCTGATTATAGAAGTGAATAGGTTTGATAAAAGATTTACGATTTGCTATAATACTAAACATGCGGGCGTAGTTCAGTGGTAGAATGTCTCCTTGCCAAGGAGAAGGTCGAGGGTTCAAGCCCCTTCGCCCGCTCCATAATTTTGCTCGGCAAAATTAGAGCAATAGAAAATCGACAATAGAAATTAGATTATGGAATGATTATTATTTTTATGAGCTCTAAATGTTTTTAAAATGTTTGGTCGTTTGCCTTATAGACCTTACAAACCTTAAAAACTTTATGAACGTTGTTCTTGTTTAGGGCGCTTAGCTCAGCTGGTTAGAGCACTGCCCTTACAAGGCAGGGGTCACAGGTTCGAGCCCTGTAGCGCCCACCATGAAAGTGTTTAAGAATTTACGATTGACGAATGACTAATTAATGAAGGCGGAAGAAAGCCTCCGCCACATTTATAAATTCTTGATCATTGTTTAGAATTTCGAATTTAGTGCTTAGAATTTGCTTTTAGAGTGGGGTCGTGGTGCAGCTGGTTCAGCACGTCTGCCTGTCACGCAGAAGGTCGCGGGTTCGAATCCCGTCGACCCCGCCAAATTTATCCGAAGGATAAATTTGGCAGAGCGGTAGCGGTCAATTGCTCTATTGTTCTATTTTCTTGTTCCGGGGTGAAACAGAAGTAAATTAATCAGTAGGTTGTTTTTTTTGTTCTTATTTAATATTCGCGGCATCTTTACGCCGTGTACATAAAATCGTCAATTGTCAATCGTAAATCGTCAATTTTTTCACTTGGGGTGAAAATGGAATTAAACGAACACCGCATCGGTCACCGCGAGCGCTTACGCGAGCGTTACCTGCGCGCCGGATTAGAAAGTTTTCACGACTATGAAATAGTCGAACTTCTTCTCACATTTGGCACTCCAAGACGGGACGTTAGAATGATGGCAAAGGAGCTTACAGAGCGATTGGGAGGGCTTAGAGAGGTTCTGGATGCATCTCCTGACGAGCTAACAAAGACAAAGGGAGTGGGGAAGAACAACTGTATAGCCATCTGTCTGGTAAAAGACATCCTCTCAAAATACCTGGAACAGCGCCTTGAAAACAAAAAGTTCTTATGCCGTTCTTCCAAAGAAGTATTCGATTACCTGTACGCATCTATGAGAGGCCTCGAAAAAGAAGTCTTTAAAGTCCTCTACCTGAATGTCAAAAACAACCTGATAAAAGCCGAAACCGCCTTTGAAGGCAGTCTTACTTCCACCTCAATCTACCCCAGAGAAATAGTCAAGAGAGCCATCTCCTGCAAAGCCGCCGCTTTGATATTCGCCCACAACCACCCGTCCGGCGAAACCGACCCCAGTGAAGCCGATAAAGAAATCACAAAGAGCTTAATCACCGCAGGCACCATCATGGAAATGAAAGTACTCGACCATATCATTATTGGAAACAACAAATACTTTAGTTTTGCTGATAACAGCTTAATTAGAGAGTACGAGTTACTAGCACGTGCCAACGCTTCCAGGACCCAAAAATGAAGTGTTGAACATATAAGGTCTTAGACAAGGCAAAGCTTTCTTGTAAGAATAGCGGCTATCCTATTGCTCACCATTTTGCTGAGGTCAGCAAAATCGTGGAAGCGGGAGTTGCTTCAAATAGTTAAAATGGTGCTGAGCTGTCGACAATTTGTCGACAACTGCAAGAGGGAATACGGAGGACGAACATCGGCAAAAAGAAAGTTCGAAACTCTAAACTCGTATCCTCCAAAAAGACTGGCGGACGACAATATCTAAATTAATTAAGGTTAGTCGAATTAGAAAAAGAGAAACAAAGGACTGATAAATTATGAACGAGTCAGAATTAAAAGCGATTATAAGCAAAGGAGAAGGCTTGCGAATTGAATTCAAAGAATGCAAGTCAAATCTCAGTAAAGATATCTATGAGACTGTCTGCGCGTTTTTGAATAGATTTGGCGGAGAGCTTTTACTTGGAGTTGAAGATAACGGGGATGTTGTCGGTGTGGACGAAGATTGTGTTCAGAAAGTAAAAAATGAATTTATTACGGCTATAAATAATCCTCAGAAAATATCTCCCACATTTTACCTGTCGGCAAAAGAGGTGAAAGTTAAAGATAAAACTGTTATTTATATTTATGTCTCTGAAAGTTCACAGGTTCACAGGTGTAATGGGAAGATATTTGATCGAAATGAAGACGGCGATTTTGACATTACTGATAATACAAATCTGGTTGCCAATCTTTATATGCGTAAACAGTCGGAATATTACGAGAACAGGATATTTCCTTTTCTAACTCTTGGGGAGCTCCGTAAAGATGTAATACGAAGAGCAAGAAAGCTGGCTGTTGTTCAAAATCCCGGGCATGCCTGGGGAGAGATGGACGACCTGGAGCTTCTTAAGAGCGCTCAGTTGTATGGTAAAGATTATAAGGCAGGGAAGAAAGGTTTTACACTTGCGGCTGTCCTGCTCTTTGGGAAGGATTCTGTTATTGCTTCAATTCTGCCGCATTATAAGACAGATGCTGTTGTAAGAAGAGTTGATACCGACCGGTATGATGATAGAGATATTGTAAACACAAACCTGATTGACAGTTATGACCGTTTGATGGCTTTTATCGGTAAGAACCTTCCTGATAAGTTCTATATTGAAAATAAACAGAGGATAAATTTGCGTGACCATCTTTTTAGAGAAGTTGTCAGCAATATATTAATTCACAGAGAATTTACTAATCATTTCCCGGCGAAACTTGTTATTGAAAATGATTGCGTGGTTTACCGAAAACAGCAATAAACCGCACGGGCATGGCTTAATAAATCCGGCTCACTTTTCGCCTTACCCAAAAAACCCTGTAATTGCTAAAGTTTTTAAAGAAATCGGGCGGGCTGATGAGCTTGGTTCCGGTGTTCGTAATTTATTTAAGTATTCAAAGGCGTATTCCGGCAAGAGTCCGAAACTTTTTGAGGGGGATATTTTTAAGATCAGCATACCGGTTACCCCCCAAGTCACCCCGCAAGCTACCCCGCAAGTTGACGAGAAAAAGGTAAAGAAAATATTGGATTTCTGCCGTGTGCCGAGAACAAGAACTGAAATACAAAAGTATTTGAAATTGAGCGATCGGGAGCATTTTAGAAAAGAGATATTGAGCCCAATGCTTAAGGTGGGAATGCTTCTGCCAACTATATCGGATAAACCAAAGAGCCCCAAACAGAAGTATTACTCCGTTAAAAGAAAAGTGTTGAAATAACGGGGACTGACAACATCTGAACAACCATAATGTAAAATACATATTTGTTCATCCGCCAATCTCTTAGGAGGATATTTCGGTGTCTGTCCCCAATAGTACGAACTCCTCGCATTTCTCCTTTATAAAACCTTACATTTGTAGTAAAATATTAGAACAAAATAAACAAGCAGAAGGGAGATATAAGGAGCATAATGTCACAAGTTGAGAACAACAAAATATCCAGGGATTTAATGAATAATTCATCAATTATGATGTATCAGGCAGAAGACGGGAAAACGAAGCTTGAGGTTCGTTTTCAGGATGAGACGGTTTGGCTTTCCCAGCAATTGATGGCGGAATTGTTTCAAACTTCGATTCCCAATATTAACATTCACATTAAGAATATTTTCACGGAGGGCGAACTTGAGCGTGCGTCAACTATTAAGGAATTCTTAATAGTTCAAAAGGAAGGTAAACGCAATGTTTCCAGAGATGTTGAGTTCTATAACCTTGATATGATCATTTCTGTTGGTTATAGAATAAGCAGTATTCGCGGCACTCAATTCAGGCAGTGGGCAACGCAACGACTAAAAGAATATTTGATTAAAGGTTTCACCATGGATGACGAGAGACTCAAAGGCTCGGGCGGGGGGAATTACTGGAAAGAGCTTTTAGAACGTATCCGCGATATCCGCAGCAGCGAAAAAGTGCTGTACCGCCAGGTCCTTGAGCTCTACGCGACCAGTGTTGATTATGATCCTGACACACAAGAATCAATACGGTTTTTTAAAACAGTACAAAACAAACTTCATTATGCAGTCAATAAAAAAACCGCAGCTGAAACGATTTATTCGCGCGCCGATGCTGAAAAAGATTTTATGGGATTGACAACTTTTACCGGTGAGATACCGATAAAAGCAGAAACTAAAATCGCCAAAAATTACCTTAACGAAGATGAATTGTTTCGTCTTAACCGCCTGGTATCGGCATTTTTCGACCTTGCTGAGATTAAAGCCCGGGAACATACCCGGATGCTGATGAAAGACTGGATAGCGGAACTTGATAAATTTACTAAAATGTATGGGAAGGGTGTGCTGCCTGACGCGGGTAAAATCAGCCACAATGAAGCAATGCAAAAAGCTGAAAAGGAATACCTTAAATATCATGTTAAAACACTTTCTCCTGTGGAAAGAGCCTATTTGGAAACCATTAAAACCGTGCAGAAAAAGGTTGAGAAGAAACAAAAGCGGGGACTGACAACATCTGAACAACCATAATGTAAAATACATATTTGTTCATCCGCCAATCTCTTAGGAGGATATTCCGGTGTCTGTCCCCAACATATTTAATGAAGGTGAATTAGAAAAGCAATCAGTTGTTCGGAAATTCCGAACAACCACTTCAGATCAAAATAACGCAAAAACAGCAGCTAACAACAATCTTGATAGCCTTTTAAAGATTTCAAAGAATAAAAACAAAATCAACGAGTAGTTAAAACGGTCCGGACGCAATTCCTTTCGCATCATGCCGTCAGGCATGTTTTCGAATTTCTATTGCTCTATTTTTCTGAGGGCGACCGCCGGCCCCTAAATAAAATCCTCGTAAATGACTTCCTTTCTCTCCCATAAATCCATAGAAAAGCGTTACTCTGTAATGAATATATTGGTCCAAAAACCTTTGTTTTAAGTCACTTTTGTGGTAAAATTGTTTTTATTAAATGAAAGGAGCAATTCAATGCCCGAATATAGAATCAACGTGGTGCTGACGGAAATAGAGAAACTAACGCTAAATTCACTTTCAAATACTAAGTTTCTTCTTCCTGCGGAAATAAAGCTTTTAAAAAAGTTTGATGAATCTGCCGTTAAAGTTAATGAAGCGGGCTAAAAATCTACGATAGGCAAAGGTTGAAATAGCGGGGACTGACAACATCTTTGAACGACTATAATGTGAAAATTATATATTGTTCATCCTCCGATCTTTTTGGAGGATAAGCGGTGTCTGTCCCCAATATTTTCAAGGGGGGCAAGATGAACGATTTTGGCATTGATGAAAATAAAGTCCGGATTATGATTTTAAGGCGCATTTTAGAAGAAGAATCAGCAGGGATAACGAAAAACATTTGTGATGACCACCTGTTCCATATAGAACAAAAAAACTTGTACGACAGTGTTCTTTTTGGTACAAATGATGATGAAGAAATGAAGAATATCATTGCAGATTTAAAAGTAATTCAAAATGTGCTGCAAAACTGCAACTAATAACTAGCTTGATAGCCTTTTAAAGAATTCATAGAATAAGCGAATAGTTAAAACGGGCCGGACGCAATTCCTTCAGGTCGCTCCGTTTCACCCCTTGAGTACCGAATAGGGGCGACCGCCGGCCCCTAAATAAAATCTTTTAAATCCTACTCATATTGCCTTGTTTTTACATCGAAATGCAAATTCCCACTATTTAAAAACCTTTTTTTATGGTAAAATCATAATAGTTGTATGTTGTTTGGGTGAAAATTTAGCAGGGGCGGAGAATAGATGGCAAGGTTACCAAAGATAATTGACAATAAAAGAGTCTCCCTTTTGAATGCAATTAAAAACATTTCCTCTGATTTTGATACACTTTCTATTGCTACAGGATATTGGAATCTTGCTGGAACAGACCTTGTAATTGATAATCTAAGGAAATATAAGAAAATACGGCTATTGATAGGACGCGAGCCGTTAATCCCAAGGCATCAATTAACTTCCCCCGAAACGGATTATCCTGATCAAGATTTTAAGTATGATTTAGCAAGCATGCCTCCAAGCGGAAAACTCAAAAATACAATTACTTGTTTAAAAAAATTAATTGATCAAAAGGTTCTAGAAGTCAAAGTATATAGAAAGACTTTTTTGCATGCCAAGTGCTATATATTTGGAGATTACTCCTGCAAAGAAGGTATCGGCATCATTGGGTCATCAAATTTTACGGAAAGCGGATTGACCCATAACACTGAGCTAAACGCTTTAGAATCAGACCATAGAATAGTGTATTTCCAACCAAAAAGTAAAGATCAGGAAGCAGGCCATCTCTTCTGGTTTGATGAATTATGGAATGATCCGACAACGGAAGACTGGGATGGAAAATTTAGCGAGATATTGGAGCTTTCTCCGGTAGGAGATACTCTTTACAGTCCTTATGAAACTTATATCAAGACTTTATATGAACTGTACAAAGAAGAACTTGAAGAAGAAGAGCTTGATACCAGCCTAAAAGGCGCGCACGATCTCATGAGCTTTCAGATAAAGAATGTTCACGCTCTTATCCGAAGGTTAAGAAAATACAAGGTAGCGATGCTTGCCGATTCCGTCGGTTTGGGTAAGACATACACGGCAATAGAAGTCATCAAACAGTACCTTACCGGAGACGGTGTACAGAAGCGGATTGAGGTGATTTGTCCAAAGTCGTTAAAGAATCAGTGGACCAAGGAATTGACTACCCAAGGTGTTTTAAACATTACACCTCTAACCCTGCAAAATCAAAAGGAGATAGAATCTCGGATAGCGTTGGATAAAATAGCTGGTGTAAGCTTGTTTGTTTTAGACGAATCCCATAACCTACGGAATAAAGCCGGAAAAAGATTTGACCAGATAGTTAATTGGATAAGAACTAATAAAAACTGCCATGTGCTTCTTCTGACAGCCACTCCGATTAACAATCAGATAAATGACTTGTCAAATCAGATCCTTCTTGGCACAGGTGGGGAGGCTGATGTTTTCAGGGTCACTGCTGTTGATAATAAACTTAAACACACAGCTCCTCTTGATTTTTATACTGCAATACAAAATCTTAAAAAGAAAATGAATCAAGATTATAGTGAAAAGGGCGAGATAGATTTTGATTATGTAAGGCAGATAATGGCGCCGATTATTAGGGCTTTTGTGGTGCGTAGAACAAGACAGGGGATAATAAAAGAATATGGATGTTTGAGAATTGACGGTAAAGAATCAGGCTTTCCGGTACCATATCCCGAAGTAAAAAAATACCGTTTTAAGGAAGAAGTCCTAAAGGAAATACAGGGGCTTAAAAGTAAAGAAATAGATTTGAAAACAATATATTGCCTCCAAACCGGTGACATTATAGATAATACAAAAGATCTGCTGCATCCTTTAAGGCAACTTAGAAGTATTAAATGTATGGAAAAAGAGAAAACAGATGAGTCTCCGATTAGCTATGTTTATAAAACACTCTTAATGCTAGGTTTTATCCATTACAAATGGAGAATGTATCAGACAAAGTATTATGGAAAAACGCGTGAGCAGATAAAAGCGCTGAACCTACCCGGCGAAGAAAGAATGGATTTATACAGGCAGATTAGCTTATATGGGATATTAAGAACCTCGCTTTTAAAGCGACTTGAATCTTCTGTTTCTGCTTTGCGGTATTCTCTTGATAATTACGGAGAGAAGCTGGAAATATTCGAAAAGGGACTGAATAAAAATATAATTGTTAGTATGGATGATCCCGATGCTATAAGCCAATTACTTGAGATAAGTGATGATGAGGCAGATGCGGAAGACCAGGATCAAATCAAAGAACTTGAGCTTGATAAGGTTGATGATAAGAGGTATGCGCTCAAGGAGCTAAAGCAAGATATAGAAAAAGAAAAACAACTTCTTAAAGTCCTTGACCAACAGCTTGCGATTATTGAAAAGGACGACTCAAAGATAAAAGCATTTGCCGATCTGCTCAATGAGATTAACAAGAAGAATACTAATGGTGGAAAAGTACTGGTTTTCTCGTTCTTTGCAGACACGGTTGAATATCTAAAAAGAGAACTACCCAAACACACACCGTTCATAAAAGGTAAAGAGGGCTTTCTTTCTTCAAGAAACAGAGTCGATGCAGATATTTTATCAGGAAGCTTTGCACCTAAAGCACAAAAATACGAATTGAAGGGCAAACCAGAAATAAAATGGCTATTCTCCACCGATATTTTATCTGAAGGTCAGAACCTTCAAGATTGCGGTATTCTTATAAATTATGACCTGCATTGGAATCCAGTAAGGATGATACAAAGAAACGGCAGAATAAATAGGATTGGCTCAGAATTTAAAAATGTTTACATATATAACATAAGCCCAGAACAGCAGCTTGAAGAGCATTTAAGGTTGGTAGAGCGTCTGGAAGGAAAAATCAATCTCATAAAGAATACAATAGGTACGGATACTCCGGTGTTGGACGAGAAAGAAAATCCTATTGAGTTTACAGATACTTGGAAAGACATATATAGTGATGATCAGGCAAAAAGAATGAAAGCGTTTGAGGAGGCTGAAAAGGAGTCCGATTTGCTTCTCGCGGAAGATGATTATGTGTCAGATCTTAAAATATTCCATGAAGATGAAAACATACCTGAAGCATATAAGAAAGACATATACTGTATATCAGAAGGCAAGTGGGCTGTAATGCCGGAATGTGAACACCATGGTGAAAAGCGCGGCGATGTTTTGATTCTTAGCAGGCTTGACTCCGAAAAAGAAAAAGGAATTGGCTATGCCTTTTATGCCACAACAAAAGATGGTGATGATTTCAAAGCGGTGCCTCAACTTCAGGCCTTGGAATGGCTAAAGACAAATAAAGACGATAATAAGCGTGTTGCCGATAAAATTAGTATCAGCAAAGTGGAGGTATCTGAGATTGTTAGGCAAAAGTCACAGTCATATACGGTTTCGGAAGCAGCTGGTTCACCTATTGGCCAGCAGAACAAGGTTCTTGAACTTATGTATAACCTTCACTTTGAGATGGAAGATATTAAGTTAGCTCGAATATCTTTTCAGACTAAAAATGTATTGGACAGTCAGAAAATCAAAAAGCTGACCAGGGAAATTGTAAAGAGAGCAAAAGAAAACAAAGACATCCTTGAATTAATAAAAGAACTTGTGAAAATCTCCAAAAACAAGGGAGCAAGTTCCAATATCACTGCAAAGGTTGTTGAGTCAAGGGAGATGTTATATTATGTCAGGGACAATAAATAATAAGCTAGGCATTATTGATAAAGCATTAATAGCTTTAAATAGTAAGCATTGCTTTGGTAATGCCCAGGCTGTTATTGATGGTATTATTTCCCTTCTTGATGTTCCTTCCAAAGACAAGTGGGTTCTCTTTAATGATAATCAAGGTAAGATTCGCTCGAATGCAAGTTTCTTTATGCAGGCAGAAGGATTTGCGGATAAAAGGGCAGCTTATAAAATCGCCGATGGAAGCGGAAACAATGTTGATATAAAAGCATTCTGGCTGAAGAACTCATCAAAAGCAAATGTTAGCTGGGCTGTTGCCCTCACTCCCAACTTCGAAGATGCTCCATATTTTGCAGACTTAAATGTTGGCATTGATTTCATCATTCCCGAAGAGGCTGATAGAGTCATTATTGTATTAAGCAAAAACTATGTAATAAGAACATTGGAATTAGAAGAATCATTAAAAGTAACGCAACAGGAAATTCTTGCGAAGTGGCTGCAACCCATCGACTTTAGTAACAAAGCCCAAGCGCACGAAATTCTTTGGTCAAGTTTTGACCTTGAACCGGTCAATAAGCAGTTCTATAAAGATATAAGCGGTTTCTTTACAGAGCTAAGACAGTACTTAAGTGAAGATATAAAATATCTTGATGAAAAACACGCAGCACAGTTTGCAAATAGGTTATTAGGTCGTATTATCTTTTGCTGGTTTTTGAACAAAAAAGGTGTTATTAGTCCAGACAATAAATACTTTGATGCTGAGGCTGAAGACGGAACAAAATATTATAAAGGAAAGCTTGAAACGCTGTTTTTCAAAGTGTTAAACACTGAAGTCAACAAAAGAGAAAAAGGCGTTGATAGAACAACCCCTTTCTTGAACGGTGGTATCTTCGAACCTAAAGAGTTCGACGGCTTTGAAGATAAGAAACTCAAATTCCCTAAAGATTACTTCATCCGTTTATATGGTTTTTTTAAGCACTATAATTTCACAACTGACGAGAGTACCAGCACATACCAGCAAATAGCAATTGATCCTGAAATGTTAGGAAGAATATTTGAGAACCTCCTTGCCGAACAGGTAGAAGAAACTGGTGAACAAGCAAGAAAGGCCAAAGGAGCCTTCTATACTCCCAGGGAAATAGTTGATTTTATGTGTAAGGAAAGTTTAAGGGAGTATCTTAAAACTCGACTCAAGGATGACCAGAACAAGGAGAAAATTCTTGGGCTCCTCCTTGATACCAAAGACCATGAATTTCGGGATCAGGCAAGAAACTATCGCGCTGATTTAAAACAATACAAATATGATATTGAGAAAGCTCTTGATGAAGTTAAGATTATAGATCCTGCCTGCGGTTCCGGTGCGTTTCCGATGGGAATGCTTCATCTTATCCTTGCCAGCTATGAAAGAATAGAGCCAAGCATTGATCACTACAAGAAAAAAATGGAAATCATTAAGAATAGTATTTTTGGCGTTGATATAGAGCCAATGGCTATTGAGATAGCCAGGTTAAGGGTTTGGCTTTCAATAGTGGTGGATGAACACGCAAAGACAGGGAAAATAGATCCACTTCCGAACCTTGTCTTTAAGTTTGTTTGCGCTAACAGCTTGGTGAAGCTAAAGAATGAAAGCGTACAATATGCGTTTGATGATGACACATCGCTTGAAGGTAAAGTGTCTGAAGCAAGAGAAGAGTATTTTGTGCCTGGAGATTACAAAGCTAAAAAGGCAATAAAAGAAAAGTTTTACAAATATATGGAGGCCAAAAACAAAGATAATAAGGGTATTAGGAAATCAGAGTTAAGCAAGCAACTTGAGAGCTATGATCCATTCAGGACGGATATATCTGCTTTGTTCTTTGATTCAAAAATGATGCTTGGTGTTGAGAGATATGATATTTGTATAGGGAACCCTCCTTACGTTCAGCTACAGAGAAACCATGGTGCTCTAGCAAACTTGTATGAGAATGTAGGGTATAAAACGTTTGAGCGAACAGGAGATATTTATTGTTTGTTTTATGAATTAGGACTGCAGCTAGTAAAAAAAGAAACTGGAATATTCTGCTATATAACATCTAATAAATGGATGAGATCTTCATACGGTGAAGCCCTTCGTGAATATTTCTCTAAAATGAACCCATTGATTTTGATTGATCTTGGTGCAGATGTATTTGAAAGCGCTATGGTTGATACAAATATTATGTTGTTGCAAAATTCAGAAAATAGAGATGTTTTACAAGCCCTTAATTATAATCAATCACTTAAAGAAAAGATATCATTTGCGGAAATATATAAAACAAACAAAGTGTTTTCTCCTAATCAAGGCAAAGAGACATGGTTTATTGGAAGTCTTACGGAAAGAAATTTGAAAGAGAAGATAGAAAATATTGGGAAACCATTATCTGATTGGGATGTGAAAATATTTCGCGGAGTTTTGACTGGACTAAATGAGGCATTTATTATTGATAAAACGACAAGAGATCAAATAATAAAAGAAGATTCAAATAGCAAGGAAATATGCAAGCCAGTGCTTGGCGGAAGTGATCTGATTAGATATTATTATGATTTTGGGGAGCTATATTTATTACAAACAGGTTTTGACACCAACATACCAAAGAAGTATCCCTCCATCATGAAACATCTTAGAAAATATGAAGAAAAAGCAAAAATAAGAAATGATCAAGGTGAAAATTGGTGGAATCTTCGTTCCTGTGATTATTATGATGATTTTGAAAAAGAAAAAGTAGTCTGGCTTAATTTGAATAGAAAATGGAAATACTCCTATGTTGAGCCAGGTATTTATTTGGACGTCTCGCTCAATACTATAGCATCAGATAAATACGCAAAATTGCTCGTTGGTGTTTTATCATCAAAAGTTCATCTTTGGTTTTTTAAGAAGACTGGGAGAATGCATGACGACGGCGGGTTTATGTGTAAAATAGATTCAATTTCAAAGTTCCGCGTTCCTTTGCCTGATGAAAGCAATAAAGACATTTATACCAATATAGAAAAGATAGTTAATTCAATAATCAAAACGAAGAAGAAAGATCCAAAGTCTGAAACGAGTTCTTTAGAATTAGAAATAGATAGATTGGTCTACAAACTTTATAAACTGACAGCGGATGAAATTAAAATAGTAGAAGGTTCAAAGCTATAATGGATTGCGAATGGGAAATTTACGGCGATGAGTCAGGTCATGAGAGATATAGGGCAGTAGGCGTCCTGTCAGGCAAAAAAGAAGATATTGTAGATTTAAGAAAAGAAATATCTGCGTCGCTTCTAGATAATAGTTGCAAAGAAATTGAGTTTAAAGAAATCAGAGGTAGTAGTAAAGATAGAAAATGCGCATGTGAAGTCGTTAAACTTGGCGTGGCCTGTGCTGCGCAAAAAAAGATTAGGATTGATGTCCTTGTTTGGGATACGCAAGACACCCGGCACACCATTGAAGATCGGGATGACACTAAGAATTTAGAAATAATGTATTATAGAGTTTTAACACATGCTTTTAATTGCTGGAAAACGAAATCTTTACAGTGGGCTTTTTATCCGGATGAAAATGGCAAAATCAAATGGGAAAATATCATTGCGCACACCGAGAAAAAGAATCTTAGCAAAGATAAGGCATTAGAACAAACGCTTTTTGGCTTAGTCGAAAATATGCATATCGTTGCCATTAATGATCACAAGCAGGTTGAATCAATAAAAGAACCGATAACTCAGCTGATAGATGTATTTACTGGTTTTGGTCGGTACTCCATAGAAAATGGTAGTGCATTCTTGAAATGGCGAGAAGAAAACAAGAATAAAGAACAGTCTTGCTTATTTGAAGCGGAAAAAGAAGAAGATTTATCCAGCAACAGTGATTTAGCAAGATATGAAGTATTACGTTGCCTTGATGCTGAGTGTAAAAAGAATAAGCTGGGTGTAAGTATAAAAGGCAAGGGTTATTTGTGGACACCAAAACCAAGTAATCCAATCAATTACTGGCTCTATGAAGTTCAACATCAATTGGATAAAGCACCTTTAAAAGGATGAACGGATCAAATATGGATTGGAAGCAAATGAAGGAAAATTTGAGGGACAGATACCGATAAATAGCTTCGAGGGTAAAAATGGATAAGAATAGAATAAGTTATAATGGATATATTATCGAAGCGAACACTCATCAGCTGGAAACAAAAAAATGGACACTGGATATAACCATATATAAGAATTATGGAAACAAAGTAGTCGCAAAACCTTTTTACAGTAATAATACGTTCGAAAACAAAGAGGATGCGATAAATAATTGTTATATTTTTGGGAGTAATATTATTGATGGAAAAATTACAAAATGCTCATTGTCTGAAAATAAGTCAATCTGGTAGCAAAGCATGAAGATGACTGGTAATGAGGGGACTAGACATCCAATAAATGGACAAAACTCTGTTCTTTGTTAAAATTTTAGGCAGAAATCTTGAAAGAATCGTGTAATTTGGCATACTTTTTGAAATCAACAGGATG